>NZ_JBXAFF010000035.1:0-28307 GCF_058792815.1 Microbacterium sp. MPR-TSA4 | reverse complement strand
GGTGGGGGTCACGTTGAAGGGGGCGAGGGATGCGGCGCCGCCGTCGGCGGCGGTCAGCACCCAGATGCCGCCCTCGTGCACGGCGACGCTGTGCTCCCAGTGACAGCCGTCGCTGCCGTCGACGGTTGTGACGGTCCAGTCGTCGTCCTCGACGTACGTCTGGTCCGAGCCGCCCGTGACCATGGGCTCGATCGCGAGGCACAGGCCCGGCCGCACGGCGGGACCGAGGTCGTCGACCCGGTAGTTGAAGACGGTCGGGCCCTCGTGCATCCGGCGCCCGATGCCGTGACCGACGTAGTCGCGCAGGATGCCGTAGCCCTCGCCGGAGCGCTCGATGTAGCCCTGCACGGCGTCGCCGATCTCGCCGACCCGCGCCGCCGACGCGAGCGCCGCGACGCCCGCCCAGAGCGAGCCCTCCGTGACCGCCGACAGGCGCTCGCGCGCGTCCCGCACACCCGGGTCGCCCCCGGGCACCACGACCGTGATCGCCGAGTCGCCGTTCCAGCCCTTGAACTGCGCGCCGGCGTCGATCGAGACGATGTCACCCGGCTCCAGCACGCGCCCGCCGGGGATGCCGTGGACGACCTGGTCGTTGACGGAGATGCAGGTCGTGTGCCGGTACCCGCGCACCAGCTGGAAGTTCGACTCGGCACCGCGGGCGACGATGACATCGGATGCCGCGGCATCCAGCTCTGCCGTCGTCACACCGGGGGCGACCAGCGCACGGACCGCGTCGAGCGCGGCGGCGGTGATGAGTCCCGGCTCGACCATCGAGCGCAGCTGCGCAGGGGTCTTGTACAGGGAGCGGCGCAGCCCCATCAGAGCGCGGCGGCCGTGATGCCGCGCGCCGTCAGCGCGGCGGTGATGCGTGCGTAGACCTCGTCCAACGTGCCGACGCCGTCGATCTGGTCGACGATGCCGCGCTGGCGGTACACGTCGAGGATCGGGGCCGTCTCGGACTCGTAGATCGCGAGGCGCTTGGCGATCGACTCCTCGTTGTCGTCCGCGCGGCCCTGCTCGGTCGCGCGCAGCGACAGACGCTGGATCGACTCCTCGCGCGGCACGACCAGCTCGATGACCGCGGTCAGCGGCTCGTCGCGCGCGTCGAGGAACGCGTCGAGGTCGCCGACCTGACCGAGGTTGCGCGGGTAGCCGTCGAGCAGGAAGCCCGCCGCGGCATCCGGCTGCGCCAGCCGGTCGCGGACGATCTCGCCCGTCAGCTCGTCGGGCACCAGATCGCCGGCGTCGATGATGGCCTTGACCTTCAGACCCAGCTCGGTGCCGTCCTTCACGTTGGCGCGGAAGACGTCGCCCGTCGAGACGGCGGGGATGCCGAGGGCCTCGGCCACCCGCACGCCCTGCGTGCCCTTGCCGGAGCCCTGCGGGCCGATGATGAGCAGTCGCGCAGCGGTCATCGCAGCAGCCCTTCGTAGTGGCGCTGCTGCAGCTGCGCGTCGATCTGCTTGACCGTCTCCAGACCCACACCGACGATGATGAGGATCGACGCGCCGCCGAACGGGAAGTTCTGGTTGGCGCTGACGGTGGCAAGCGCCACGAGCGGCAGCAACGCGATGAGACCGAGGTAGATCGAGCCCGGCAGCGTGATGCGCGTCAGGACGTAGTCGAGATACTCCGCCGTGGGGCGACCGGCCCGGATGCCGGGGATGAAGCCGCCGTACTTCTTCATGTTGTCGGCGACCTCGACGGGGTTGAAGGTGATCGCGACGTAGAAGTAGGTGAAGCCGACGATGAGCAGGAAGTACAGCAGCATGTAGAGCGGGTGATCGCCCTTGGTGAGGTACTGCTGGATCCAGGTCACCCAGCCCGGGATGTTGCCGTTCGCGTCGGGCGTCTGGTTGAACTGGGCGATCAGCGCGGGGATGTACAGCAGCGACGAGGCGAAGATGACCGGGACGACACCCGCCATGTTCACCTTGATCGGGATGTACGTGTTCGTCCCACCGAGCGTGCGCCGACCGACCATCCGCTTCGCGTACTGCACCGGGATGCGCCGCTGCGACTGCTCGACGAACACCACGAGGGCCACGACGACGATGCCGACCGCGAGCACCAGGAGGAAGACCTCGAAGCCGCGCGAGGTGGCGATGGCCCACATCGCGGCCGGGAACTGCGCCGCGATCGAGGTGAAGATGAGGATCGACATGCCGTTGCCGACGCCGCGCTCGGTGACGAGCTCGGCGAACCACATGATGAGGCCGGTGCCGGCGGTCAGCGTGATGATCATCAGCAGCTGCGCCCACCACACGTCGTTGGTCAGCAGGGCGTTGCACTCCGCGATACCCGTCGTGCCGAACAGCTGACCGGAGCGGGCCACCGTGACCAGCGTGGTCGACTGCAGCAGCGCGAGCGCGATCGTGAGGTAGCGGGTGTACTGCGTGAGGCGGGCCTGACCGGACTGCCCCTCCTTGTACAGCGCCTCGAAGTGGGGGATGACGACGCGCAGCAGCTGCACGATGATCGTCGCCGTGATGTAGGGCATGACCCCCAGGGCGAAGATCGACAGCTGCAGGAGGGCGCCGCCGGAGAAGAGGTTGACCAGGGAGAGCAGGCCCTCACTGGCCGATCCGGTCTGCTGCAGGCAGGACTGGACGTTCGGGAAGCTCACGAAGGGCGCCGGGATGTGCGCACCGAGGCGGTAGATGGCGATGATCGCGAGAGTGAAGCCGATCTTCCGCCGGAGGTCCGGGGTGCGGAAGACCCGCGCGATGGCGCTGACGGCGCTGAACAAAAGGATTTCCTCCAGTGAGCTGACCGGTGTCTCGAGACGCGTCCGAGGACACCGCTTCCAGAGTACGGCAACAGGGGCCGGAGGCTCGCCTCCGGCCCCTGCCGTGGAATTACTTGACCGAACCGCCCGCGGCGACGATCTTCTGCTCGGCCGAACCCGAGACCTTGTCGACCGCGACGGTGAGCTTGACCGAGATGTCTCCGGTGCCGAGCACCTTGACCTTCTCGTTCTTGCGCACGGCGCCCTTCGCGACCAGGTCGCTCACGGTGACGTCGCCACCGGCCGGGTACAGCTCGGCGAGCTTGTCGAGGTTGACCACCTGGTACTCGACGCGGAACGGGTTCTTGAACCCGCGCAGCTTCGGCGTACGCATGTGCAGCGGCATCTGGCCGCCCTCGAAGCCGATCTTGACCTGGTAGCGGGCCTTGGTGCCCTTGGTGCCACGGCCCGCGGTCTTACCCTTCGAGCCCTCACCACGACCGACACGGGTCTTCGCGGTGTTGGAGCCCGGGACGGGACGCAGGTGGTGCACCTTCAGCACACCGGGACGCGACGCCTCGGCATCCGCCTCCTTGGCGGGAGCCTTCTTCGCGGCCGGCTTGGCCGCAGCCTTGGCGGGAGCCTTCTCGGCGGTCTTCTTGGCAGCCGGCTTGGCGGCGGCCTTCTTCTCGACGACCTCTTCGGTCGCCTTCTCAGCCTTGTCGGCCATCAGTCGATCTCCTCAACCTTGACGAGGTGGGCGACGGTCTTGACGTAACCGCGCGTCTGCGCGTCGTCGGGACGGACGACCGAGTCGCCGATCCGCTTCAGGCCGAGCGAACGCAGCGTGTCACGCTGGTTCTGCTTCTCGCTCACCTTGGACTTGATCTGGGTCACCTTGAGACGCGCGGCCATCAGGCACCTCCCTTTGCAGCGGCCGCGGCGTCAGCCTCGGCACGGATCAGACGGGCGGGAGCCACCTGGTCGAAGTCGAGACCACGACGGGCGGCGACCGCGCGGGGCTCCTCGAGCTGCTTCAGCGCCTCGACGGTCGCGTGCACGATGTTGATCGTGTTCGACGAGCCGAGGGACTTGGAGAGCACGTCGTGGATGCCGGCGCACTCGAGCACGGCGCGAACCGGACCACCGGCGATGACACCGGTACCGGCGGCAGCCGGACGCAGGAGCACGACACCGGCAGCGGCCTCGCCCTGCACCGGGTGCGGGATCGACGAGCCGGTGCGGGGCACGCGGAAGAAGTTGCGCTTGGCCTCTTCGACACCCTTGGAGATGGCGAGGGGGACCTCACGCGCCTTGCCGTAGCCGACGCCGACGAGACCGTTGCCGTCACCCACGACGACGAGCGCCGTGAAGCTGAAGCGACGACCGCCCTTGACGACCTTCGACACGCGGTTGATCGTCACGACGCGCTCGAGGAACTGGCTCTTCTCGGCGTCGCGCGAACCGCGGTCGCGGTTGGGGTTGCGCTCGCGTCCGCCGCGGCGGGGCTCGCGGGCCTCGCGCTCGACGGGAGCGGTGGCCGCAGCCTGCTCGGTCACTTCGTTCTCCACATTCTGAGTAGTTGCATCGCTCACAGGTTCAGACCTCCCTCGCGGGCGCCCTCGGCGATCGCTGCGACACGGCCCGCGTAGCGGTTGCCACCGCGGTCGAACACGACGTCCGAGAAGCCGGCCGCCTTCGCACGCTCGGCGACGAGCTCGCCGACCTTGCGCGCCTTCGCGGTCTTGTCACCGTCGAACGTGCGCAGGTCCGACTCGAGGGTCGACGCCGACGCGACGGTCACGCCCTTGCTGTCGTCCACGAGCTGGACGAAGACGTGGCGGGCCGAACGGGTGACGACCAGGCGCGGACGGGCCTCGGTGCCCACGACCTTCTTGCGAAGGCGCAGGTGACGACGCGAACGCGCGTCGCTCTTCGACTTGACAGCCATGATTACTTACCAGCCTTTCCGGCCTTGCGGCGAACGACCTCGCCCGCGTAGCGCACACCCTTGCCCTTGTACGGCTCGGGCTTGCGGATCTTGCGGATGTTCGCGGCGGCCTCACCCACGGCCTGCTTGGAGATACCGCTGACGGTGAGCTTGTTGTTGCCCTCGACGGTCAGCGTGATGCCGGCCGGCGCCTCGACGAGCACCGGGTGCGAGAAGCCGAGCGCGAACTCGACCGCCGTGCCCTTCTGTGCGACGCGGTAACCGGTGCCGACGACCTCGAGGCCCTTGGTGTAGCCCTCGGTCACGCCGATGATGTTGTTGTTGATCAGGGTGCGGGTCAGCCCGTGCAGCGAACGCGACTCGCGCTCGTCGTCGGGGCGGGAGACCAGGACCTGGTTCTCCTCGACCTTGACCTCGATGGGCTTGGCGACGGAGAGCGCGAGCTCGCCCTTCGGGCCCTTGACGGTGACGTCCTGGCCGTCCACCGAAACGGTGACGCCGGCGGGGATGTCGATGGGAAGACGTCCGATACGCGACATGTCAGATCACCACACGTAGGCGAGGACTTCCCCACCCACGCCCTTCTGCTCTGCCTGACGGTCGGTGAGAAGACCGGAGGAGGTGGACAGGATCGCGACGCCGAGGCCGCCGAGGACCTTGGGGATCTCGGTCGAGCGTGCGTACACGCGCAGACCGGGCTTCGAGACGCGCTTGATGCCGGCGATCGACCGCTCGCGGTTCGGGCCGTACTTGAGCGTCAGGGTGAGGGTCTGGCCGACACGGGCGTCGGAGACCTCCCAGCCGGAGATGTAGCCCTCCTGCTGGAGGATCTCGGCGATGTGGGTCTTGAGCTTGGAGCTCGGCAGCGACACGGAGTCGTGGTGCGCCGAGTTCGCGTTGCGCAGACGGGTCAGCATGTCAGCGACCGGGTCTGTCATCGTCATTTCTTGGTGTCCTTTGTTCAGCGGTTTCGGATGCCGTTACACGACAGCCGACCTTCTTGATGGTCCGACCGGAACGGTCGGGGGTGGGTCAGGCCTGGTTCTCGTCCGTCTTGAACGGGAAGCCCAGCTGGCGCAGCAGCGACCGGCCCTCGGCATCCGTCTTCGCCGTGGTGACGATCGTGATGTCGAAGCCGCGGACGCGGTCGATCTTGTCCTGGTTGATCTCGTGGAAGACCGACTGCTCCTGCAGACCGAACGTGTAGTTGCCGTGTCCGTCGAACTGCTTCGGGGACAGACCGCGGAAGTCGCGGATGCGCGGCAGCGCCAGGTTCACGAGACGGTCCAGGAACTCCCACGCGCGGTCACCGCGGAGGGTGACGTGCGCGCCGATGGCCTGGCCCTCGCGCAGCTTGAACTGGGCGATGGACTTGCGGGCCTTCGTGACGACCGGCTTCTGGCCGGTGATCTTGGTGAGGTCGTCGACGGCGCCATCGATCACCTTGGAGTCACGAGCAGCCTCGCCGACACCGGTGTTCACGACGACCTTGACGATCCCGGGGATCTGCATGACGTTGGCGTAGCCGAACTCGTCCTGCAGAGCCTTCTTGATCTCGCCCTGGTACTTCTGCTTCAGGCGGGGCTGGATCTTGCCAGCCGCCGCGGCAGTGGTGGTGCTCATGTTCAGAGGTCCTTGCCGCTCTTCTTCGCGTAGCGCACACGGACGGTGCGCTTCACGCCGTCCTTCGTCTGCTCCTCGACACGGTGACCGACCTTGGTCGGCTTCTTGGTCGAGGGGTCGACGAGGGCGACGTTGGAGATGTGGATCGGGGCTTCCATCGTCTCGATGCCGCCCGTCTTGGTGCCGCGCTGGGACTGGCCCACACGGTTGTGCTTCGTGACGTAGTTGACGCCCTCGACGATGACACGGTTCTGCTCGACGATGACGTCGAGAACCTTGCCCTGCTTGCCGCGGTCGCCGCCCTTGTCCTGCTTCTTGCCAGTGATGACCTGAACCAGGTCACCCTTCTTGATCTTGGCCATGAGGGTCAGATCACCTCCGGTGCGAGCGAGACGATCTTCATGAACTTCTTGTCGCGAAGCTCACGACCGACCGGTCCGAAGATGCGGGTGCCACGGGGCTCCCCGTCGTTCTTCAGGATGACGGCGGCGTTCTCGTCGAACTTGATGTACGAACCGTCGGCACGACGGGTCTGCTTGACGGTGCGGACGACGACGGCCTTGACCACGTCGCCCTTCTTGACGTTGCCGCCGGGGATCGCGTCCTTGACGGTCGCGACGATGATGTCGCCGAGACCGGCGTAGCGGCGGTTGGAGCCGCCGAGCACGCGGATCGTGAGCAGCTCCTTGGCGCCGGTGTTGTCGGCGACCTTGAGGCGGGACTCAGTCTGGATCATTTCTTACTTCGCCTTCTCGAGGATCTCGACCAGGCGCCACCGCTTGGTGGCGCTCAGCGGCCGGGTCTCGTTGATGAGCACGAGGTCGCCGATGCCGGCGCTGTTCTGCTCGTCGTGGGCCTTGACCTTCGACGTGCGGCGGATGACCTTGCCGTAGAGCGGGTGCTTCACGCGGTCCTCGACCTCGACGACGATCGTCTTGTCCATCTTGTCGCTCACGACGTAGCCACGACGCGACTTGCGGTAGCCACGGGCGTCGGCGTCGCGCACGTCGTGCGCAGCCGACTCGTGACCGGCGACGGGCGCCTCGACGACGGCCTCGGCGGCCGGCGCCTTCTTGGCGGCCTTCTTCTCGGTGGTCTCAGCCATCACTCGGCCTCTTCCTTCGTGGCCTCGGCAGCGTCATCCGCCTTCTTGGCCTTGGTCTTCTTCGCCTTGGTCGCGACCTCGACGGGCGCGGGCGTGGCACGGATGCCCAGCTCGCGCTCGCGGATCACGGTGTAGAGCCGCGCGATGTCGCGCTTGACGGCGCGGATGCGGCCGTGGCTCTCGAGCTGGCCCGTGGCCGACTGGAAGCGCAGGTTGAACAGCTCTTCCTTGGCCTTGCGCAGCTCCTCGACGAGGCGCTGGTCCTCGAACGTGTCCAGCTCGCTGGGAGCGAGCGTCTTGGTTCCGACGGCCATTACGCGTCGCCCTCCTCGCGCTTGATGATGCGTGCCTTCAGGGGCAGCTTGTGGATTGCACGGGTGAGGGCCTCACGAGCGAGCTGCTCGTTGACGCCCGCGACCTCGAAGAGGACGCGACCCGGCTTGACGTTGGCGACCCACCACTCCGGCGAACCCTTACCGGAACCCATGCGGGTTTCGGCCGGCTTCTTGGTGAGCGGACGGTCGGGGTAGATGTTGATCCACACCTTGCCACCGCGCTTGATGTGACGGGTCATCGCGATACGAGCGGACTCGATCTGACGGTTCGTCACGTACGCGGGGGTGAGGGCCTGGATGCCGAACTCGCCGAAGGAGACCTTCGTGCCGCCGGTGGCCTGGCCCGCGCGGCCCGGGTGGTGCTGCTTGCGGTACTTGACCTTACGGGGAATAAGCATTATGCCGATGCTCCTTCTGCGACGGGCGCCTCGTTGCGGGGCGCGCGACGACGGTCGCCACCACGGTCGTCACGACCGCGGGGGGCCTTCGGCGCGTTCGCCTGCTCGCGCGCGAGCTCCTTGTTGGTGAGGTCGCCCTTGTAGATCCAGACCTTCACGCCGATGCGGCCGAAGGTGGTCTTGGCCTCGTAGAAGCCGTAGTCGATGTTCGCGCGCAGCGTGTGCAGCGGCACACGACCCTCGCGGTAGAACTCCGAGCGGCTCATCTCCGCGCCGCCGAGGCGGCCGGAGACCTGGATGCGGATGCCCTTGGCACCGGCGCGCTGCGCGCCCTGCAGGCCCTTGCGCATCGCGCGGCGGAACGCCACGCGGGCGGAGAGCTGCTCGGCGATGCCCTGGGCGACCAGCTGGGCGTCGGCCTCGGGGTTCTTGACCTCGAGGATGTTCAGCTGGATCTGCTTGCCGGTGAGCTTCTCGAGGTCGGCGCGGATGCGCTCGGCCTCGGCGCCGCGGCGACCGATCACGATGCCCGGGCGGGCGGTGTGGATGTCGACGCGGACGCGGTCACGCGTGCGCTCGATCTCGATGCCGCTCACGCCGGCGCGGTCCAGCTGCGTCTGCAGGAGCTTGCGGATCTTGATGTCCTCGGCCACGTAGTCGGCGTAACGCTGTCCCGGCTTCGTGGAGTCGGAGAACCAACGCGACACGTGGTCCGTGGTGATGCCGAGGCGGAAGCCGTAGGGGTTGACCTTCTGTCCCATTACTTGCTCGCCTTCTTGCTGGTCTCGGCAACCTCGGGGGTCGCGAGCTGGATGGTGATGTGGCTCGTGCGCTTCTTGATCTGGAAGGCGCGACCCTGGGCGCGGGGGCGGAAGCGCTTGAGCGTCGACCCCTCGTCCACGTACGCGTTGGCCACGTACAGGTCCTGCTCGTCCAGGAACTCGCTGTCCTTGTCGGCCTTCACCCGGGCGTTGGCGATCGCCGACTCCACGAGCTTGTAGATCGGCTCACTGGCAGCCTGCGGGGCGAACTTCAGGATGGCCAGGGCCTCCTGAGCCTGCTTGCCCTTGATCAGCGCGACGACACGACGAGCCTTCTGAGGGGTCACGCGGATGTGCTTGACGCGTGCGATGGATTCCACCATTTCTCTCCTCCTCTAGTCCTCTCTGGAACGCCACCGCGTCAGCGGCGGCGACCCTTCTTGTCGTCCTTCTCGTGGCCGCGGAAGGTGCGGGTGGGCGCGAACTCGCCCAGCTTGTGACCGACCATGGTCTCGGACACGAACACGGGGATGTGCTTGCGTCCGTCGTGCACGGCGATGGTGTGTCCCAGCATGGCGGGGATGATCATCGAACGGCGCGACCAGGTCTTGATGACGTTCTTGGTGCCGGCATCGTTCTGCGAGACGACCTTGCGAAGCAGGTGCTCGTCGACGAAGGGGCCCTTCTTCAGGCTGCGAGGCATCTTCCTCTACTCCTACTTGCGCTTCTTGCCGGCGTTGCGACGGCGGACGATGTACTTGTCGCTTTCCTTGTTGGCGTGGCGGGTGCGACCCTCAGCCTGGCCCCAAGGAGAGACGGGGTGACGTCCACCGGACGTCTTGCCCTCACCACCACCGTGCGGGTGGTCGACCGGGTTCATCGCGACACCACGGACGGTCGGGCGCACGCCCTTCCAGCGCTTGCGGCCGGCCTTGCCCCAGTTGATGTTGGACTGCTCGGCGTTGCCGACCTCGCCGATCGTGGCGCGGCAGCGCGCGTCGACGTTGCGGATCTCGCCCGACGGCAGACGGAGCTGCGCGTAGGGGCCGTCCTTGGCGACCAGACGCACCGAGGCGCCGGCCGAGCGCGCCATCTTCGCGCCGCCGCCGGGGCGGAGCTCGATGGCGTGGATGACCGTACCGGTGGGGATGTTCTTCAGCGGCAGGTTGTTGCCCGGCTTGATGTCGGCGCCCGGACCGGACTCGACGACGTCGCCCTGCTGCAGCTTGTTCGGCGCGAGGATGTAACGCTTCTCGCCGTCCACGTAGTGCAGCAGCGCGATGCGCGCGGTGCGGTTGGGGTCGTACTCGATGTGAGCGACCTTGGCGTCGACGCCGTCCTTGTCGTTGCGACGGAAGTCGATGACACGGTACTGGCGCTTGTGGCCGCCACCGATGTGGCGGGTGGTGATGCGGCCCTGGTTGTTGCGGCCACCGGTCTTCGACAGCGGGCGCAGCAGCGACTTCTCAGGCGTCGATCGCGTGATCTCGGCGAAGTCTGCCACCGACGAACCGCGGCGACCCGGGGTCGTGGGCTTGTACTTGCGAATAGCCATGTTGGTTGTCCTCTATCCCAGCTGTCAGCCGACGGCCGTGAAGATGTCGATGGTGCCCGACTTCAGCGTGACGATGGCGCGCTTGGTGTCCTTGCGCTTGCCGGTGCCGAAGCGGGTGCGGCGGGCCTTGCCCGTGCGGTTGAGCGTGTTGACCGCGGCGACCTTGACGCCGAAGATCTTCTCGATCGCGAGCTTGATCTCGGTCTTCGAGGCGCGCGGGTCCACCAGGAAGGTGTACTTGCCCTCGTCGATGAGCCCGTAGCTCTTCTCCGAGACGACCGGCTTCAGGATGATGTCGCGCGGGTCCTTGTTGACGGAGACGTTCATGCCGAGACCTCCTCGGTGGTGGCGCTCTTCGACGCGACGAACGCGTCGTAGGCGGCCTTGGTGAAGACGATGTCGTCGGAGACGAGAACGTCGTAGGCGTTCAGCTGGTCGAACGTGAGCACGTGGACGTACGCGAGGTTGCGCACGCTCTTGACGCTCAGCTCGTCGCCGCGCTCGATGACGACCAGGACGTTCTTGGTCGGCGCGAGCTCGGCGAGGACGGCCGCAGCGGCCTTGGTCGACGGGGCGCCCTCGATGCCGAACGAGTCGACGACGTGGAGGCGGCCACCGCGAGCGCGGTCGCTCAGCGCGCCCAGCAGGGCGGCGGCGATCATCTTCTTGGGGGTGCGCTGGGCGTAGTCGCGCGGCTTCGGGCCGTGGACGATGCCACCACCGGTCATGTGCGGCGCGCGGATCGAGCCCTGACGGGCGTTACCCGTGCCCTTCTGCTTGAAGGGCTTGCGGCCGGCACCCGAGACCTCGCCACGACGCTTGGTCGAGTGCGTGCCCTGGCGAGCCGCGGCGAGCTGCGCCACGACGACCTGGTGGATGAGGGGGATGTTCGTCTTGACGTCGAACAGCGCGGCGGGCAGCTCGACCGAGCCGGCCTTCTTGCCGTTGGGGCTGTGGACGTCGAGCGCGAGAGTCGAGTCAGCCATGATCAGGCACCCTTCACTGCGTTGCGGACGTAGACGATGCGGCCGCGCGCACCGGGGACGGCGCCCTTGACGAGCAGCAGACCCTTCTCGGCGTCGACGGCGTGCACCGTGAGGTTGAGGACGGTCACGCGCTCGCCACCCATACGGCCGGCCATGCGCATGCCCTTGAAGACGCGGCTCGGCGTCGACGAGGCGCCGATCGAGCCGGGCTTGCGGTGGTTGCGGTGCGCACCGTGCGAGGCGGAGACGCCCTTGAAGTTGTGGCGCTTCATGACACCCGCGGTGCCCTTGCCCTTGCTGGTGCCGACGACGTCGACCAGCTGGCCGGCCTCGAAGGTGGCGTCCACGGTGAGCTCCTGACCGAGTGAGTAGTCAGCGGCATCCGCGGTGCGCACCTCGGTGAGGTGGCGGCGAGGGGTCACGCCGGCGGCCTCGAAGTGGGCCGTCAGGGGCTGGTTGACCTTGCGCGGGTCGATCTGGCCGTAGGCGATCTGGACGGCGTTGTAGCCGTCGCGCTCCGGCGTGCGCACCTGGGTGACCACGTTGGGGGCCACCTCGATGACGGTGACGGGAACGAGCTTGCCGTTCTCGTCCCAGACCTGGGTCATGCCGAGCTTCGTGCCGAGCAGGCCCTTGGAAACCTTTTCGTTGATGTGTGCCATGACCGGGACCTCAGAGCTTGATCTCGATGTTGACGTCGGCCGGGAGGTCGAGGCGCATCAGCGAGTCGACGGCCTTGGGCGTCGGGTCGATGATGTCGATCAGGCGCTTGTGGGTGCGCATCTCGAAGTGCTCGCGGCTGTCCTTGTACTTGTGGGGCGACCGGATGACGCACACGACGTTCTTCTCGGTCGGAAGGGGCACGGGGCCCACGACGGTGGCGCCTGCGCGGGTCACCGTGTCGACGATCTTGCGCGCCGACGTGTCGATGACCTCGTGGTCATACGACTTCAGGCGAATGCGGATCTTCTGTCCCGCCATTGTCTGCTCACTCTCTTTCTCGCGTCGTACCTCTGGGGCATTGGACGCACAGGGCACAGGGTTGTGCCGGGCACTTGCGCACCACTGTTCTGATGTCAGTCCCGACCGCCGCGCGCACGCGCGCGGATCCCGTTTCCGGGTGGAGTCGGATTGTCGTGTTCTGCTGCCCGCGGCCTAGGTCACTGCGCGTTCTCGTGGAGAGGATGCGCCGCCTATGCACTGCCCTGGCAGTGATCCCGCGCCGCGCTTTCGCGCACGCAGGAATGTGGAACTGGTCTAGTCTACGTGCCTCCCGGGCGTGTCGCAAACCCGGGCGTGTCGCGCACGGCGCGCGGCCTCGGCATCCGTCCGCGGGCGCCGCATCACGGCACAAATAAGGGGAGGGGTGGGCCCTTGGGGAAAGCCCACCCCTCCCGGTCTCCGCGGGACGCGCGACCCCCCGATCACGCGTCCCGGGTCTCAGCGCGCCGCGTCCCCCCGACGCGGACGCGCGGCATCGAGGACGACGCCACGGCGCGGACGGCGTCGACGCGGAAGCCCCCCGGCATCCACGTCGACGGCGATTCGTCCATCGCCGGCAGGAGCGAGAGGCGCGCGGCCGGAGATCCCGTACCGCGGCGAGTGTGCTCGGGTCCCCCGAACGTCCCCCATAAATCCACGAGCAGCGCTCATGCCCCCACAACCTGTCACCGTGCACACACGCATTCTCTGCGTGGTGCGGCGGAACGAACCCCCACAGTTCGTCCAGTCGGTCTCAGCCCCCCGGCGTCGTACTGACCAAGGTCGACGCTAAGCGGTCCGGGTCCCGGCGTCAAGTCGGTTTTGATCTCGTTTTCGACACGGCACGACGAAGGGTCGGATGCCGTGGCATCCGACCCTTCTCGAACTCAGTTGCCGATGGCGCCGTCGACCTGGTCGCGCACCTCGTCGACCTTCGCGTCGAACTGGTCCGGGGCGACCTTCTTGACGAAGTCGGCCGCGGCGTCGAGGACGCTGTCGCTGACCTCCTCCGCCTTGTCGGAGTGGATCACCTCGTCGATCTTGTCCTTGTTCTGCTCGAGGAACTGCTTCCCCTGATTCACGATGTCATCCAGCCCCATGGCCGTCCCCTCTTCGTCGATCGATGCGGCGCGGGCGCGCTCGCTGCCATTCTGGCCGCAGACGACGTCGAGCAATAGGGGGCGGACCCCCGGAAACGACGACGCCTCCGGGAGCGCGAGGCTCCCGGAGGCGTCGTCGGTGCGAAGTGCTTACTTCAGGATCTTGGTGACGGTACCGGCACCGACGGTGCGGCCACCCTCACGGATCGCGAAGCCGAGGCCCTCTTCCATGGCGATCGGCTGGATCAGCTCGACCGACATCTCCGTGGTGTCGCCGGGCATGACCATCTCGGTGCCCTCGGGCAGCGTGATGACGCCGGTGACGTCGGTGGTGCGGAAGTAGAACTGCGGGCGGTAGTTCGTGAAGAACGGGTTGTGACGGCCACCCTCCTCCTTGGAGAGGATGTACGCGGTGCCCTCGAAGTCGGTGTGCGGCGTGACCGAACCCGGCTTGACGACGACCTGACCACGCTCGACGTCGTCACGCTTGGTGCCGCGCAGGAGCAGACCACAGTTCTCGCCGGCCCAGGCCTCGTCGAGCTGCTTGTGGAACATCTCGATACCGGTGACGATCGTCTTCTGCGTCGGGCGGATGCCGACGATCTCGACCTCGGAGTTGATCGCCAGCGTGCCACGCTCGGCGCGGCCCGTGACGACCGTGCCACGGCCGGTGATCGTGAAGACGTCCTCGATGGGCATGAGGAACGGCTTGTCCTTGTCGCGCACCGGGTCCGGGATGGACTCGTCGACGGCGTTCATCAGCTCGACGATCGACTCGACCCACTTCTCGTCGCCCTCGAGAGCCTTCAGGCCCGAGACGCGCACGACGGGGGCGTTGTCGCCGTCGAAGTCCTGCGAGCTGAGGAGCTCACGGACCTCGAGCTCGACGAGCTCCAGGATCTCCTCGTCGTCGACCATGTCGCTCTTGTTGAGCGCGACGAGCAGGTAGGGCACGCCGACCTGCTTGGCGAGCAGGACGTGCTCACGCGTCTGCGCCATCGGGCCGTCGGTGGCGGCGACCACGAGGATCGCGCCGTCCATCTGAGCGGCACCGGTGATCATGTTCTTGATGTAGTCGGCGTGGCCGGGCGCGTCGACGTGCGCGTAGTGGCGCTTCGGGGTCTCGTACTCGACGTGCGAGATGTTGATCGTGATACCACGCTGACGCTCTTCGGGAGCCGAGTCGATCGACGCGAAGTCACGCTGCACGTTGGTCGCCGACGGGTACTTGTCGGCGAGCACCTTCGAGATGGCAGCGGTGAGCGTGGTCTTGCCGTGGTCGACGTGACCGATCGTTCCGATGTTGACGTGCGGCTTGGTCCGCTCGAACTTGGCCTTGGCCACTGGGTCCTCCTCAGGACATTCGTGTAGAGGTTCCGGGCGCTGGATTGCGACCGGTGCTCTACGGGGATGGGTGTCAGTCTAGACGACTGGGTCTGTATTCAGTTTGTGCGGATGCTGTGCGCGGGGCCGTCTGCGCAGACGGCCCTGCGCACGGCATCCAGAGCGTTACTCGCCCTTGTTCTTCTGGACGATCTCGTCGGCGACGGCCTTGGGGACCTCGGCGTACGAGTCGAACTCCATCGAGTACACGGCCCGGCCCGAGGTCTTCGAGCGCAGGTCGCCGATGTAGCCGAACATCTCCGACAGCGGGACGAGCGCGCGGACGATCTTGATGCCCGAGCCGTCCTCCATCGACTGGATCTGGCCACGACGCGAGTTCAGGTCGCCGATGACGTCGCCCATGTACTCCTCGGGCGTGCGCACCTCGACGGCCATCAGCGGCTCGAGGATGGCGGGGGCGGCCTTGCGGACGGCCTCCTTGAAGCCCATCGAACCGGCGATCTTGAACGCCATCTCGGACGAGTCGACGTCGTGCGATGCACCGTCGAGCAGGATCGCCTTGACGCCCACGATGGGGTAGCCGGCGAGCACGCCGACGTTCATCGCGTCCTGGAAGCCCTGGTTGGTCGGCTCGATGTACTCGCGCGGGATACGGCCACCGGTGACCTTGTTCTCGAACTCGTACGTCTTGTCGGCCGTGACCTCGAGGGGCTCAAGCGCGAACTGGATCTTCGCGAACTGACCCGACCCACCGGTCTGCTTCTTGTGGGTGTAGTCGTGGCGCTCGACGGCCTTCTTGATCGTCTCGCGGTAGGCCACCTGGGGCTTGCCGACGTTGGCCTCGACCTTGAACTCGCGCTTCATGCGGTCCACGAGGATGTCGAGGTGCAGCTCGCCCATGCCCTTGATGACCGTCTGACCGGTCTCGGGGTTGAGCTCGGTGCGGAAGGTCGGGTCCTCTTCGGCCAGCTTCTGGATCGCGGTGCCCAGCTTCTCCTGGTCGGCCTTGGTCTTCGGCTCGATGGCGACCTCGATGACGGGCTCGGGGAAGGTCATCGACTCGAGGACGACGGGCTCGGCGGGGTCGGCCAGGGTGTCACCGGTGGTGGTGTCCTTGAGGCCGATCACGGCGTAGATGTTGCCCGCGGTGACCGAGTCGACCGGGTTCTCCTTGTTGGCGTGCATCTGGAAGATCTTCCCGATGCGCTCCTTCTTGCCCTTGGTCGAGTTGATGACCTGGGCGCCGGAGTCGAGGTGACCGGAGTACACGCGGATGTAGGTGAGGCGACCGAAGAACGGGTGCACCGCCACCTTGAACGCGAGCGCGGCGAACGGGTCGTTGGCGTCGGGGTGACGCTCGATGACCTTCTCCTCGTCCTTGGGGTCGTGCGCCTCGATGGCGGGCACGTCCAGGGGCGACGGCAGGTAGTCGACGACCGCGTCCAGCATCGGCTGGACGCCGCGGTTCTTGAACGCCGAGCCGCAGAGCACGGGGTACAGCTCGCCGCCGACGGTGAGCTTGCGGATCGCGCCCTTGATCTCGGCGAGCGTGAGCTCCTCGCCGCCGAAGTACTTCTCGAGCAGCGCCTCGTCGGTCTCGGCGACCGTCTCGAGCAGCTTCTCGCGGTACTCGGCCGCGCGGTCGGCCAGGTCGGCCGGGATCTCCTGGACCTCGTACTTGGCGCCCATGGTGACATCACCCTTGGCGTCGCCGGGCCACACCAGGGCACGCATCTCGACGAGGTCGATGACGCCGACGAAGTCGTTCTCGGCACCGATCGGCAGCTGCAGCACGAGCGGCTTGGCACCGAGGCGGTTCACGATGGTGTCGACGGTGAAGTAGAAGTCGGCGCCCAGCTTGTCCATCTTGTTGACGAAGCAGATGCGGGGCACGTCGTACTTGTCGGCCTGCCGCCAGACGGTCTCGGACTGGGGCTCGACGCCCTCCTTGCCGTCGAAGACGGCGACCGCGCCGTCGAGGACGCGGAGCGAGCGCTCCACCTCGACCGTGAAGTCCACGTGGCCCGGGGTGTCGATGATGTTGATCTGGTGCTTGTTCCAGAAGCAGGTGACGGCGGCCGACGTGATCGTGATGCCGCGCTCCTTCTCCTGCTCCATCCAGTCGGTGGTCGAGGCGCCGTCGTGGGTCTCGCCCAGCTTGTGGTTGACACCCGTGTAGAACAGGATGCGCTCGGTCGTCGTCGTCTTGCCGGCATCGATGTGCGCCATGATGCCGATGTTGCGGACCTTGTTGAGGTCGGTGAGCACTTCTTGTGCCACGGGGTGTCCTTACGTGTGGTTTCGGGTTGCGGACGTTTCGACTCGGCTCTGCGAGCCTCGCTCAACGACCGGGGGCCGCGCAAGGCCGCGGCCGCAGCCGCGGGCGCCCGCAGCACCCAAGCGCCGAAGCGCCGCAGCGCCCCGCCGAAGCCAGGGGGGGCGCTGCGGGGTCGAGCGCTCAGACCGTGCGGTCGGCCATCGTCCTGCGGCGGATCGCCACCAGGCCCGCACCGAGCAGGAGCATTCCGAGCCCCACCCAGACGGTTCCGCCCGGCATCGTTCCGCCCGTGGCCGCGAGTGCTCCCGACGTCGCCGTGTCGCACGGCACGTCCGCACCCAGCGGGAAGGTGAACGACACCGGGTCGAGGCTCTCGCCCGCCGCGTAGAAGCCGCCGAAGGCCTCCGCACCGGCCGCCGTCAGGGTGGCCGCGGCATCCGTCCACGCGATCGCGCCGCCGCGGGTCGTCGCCGCCGGGAGCGTCAGGTTCGCGAGCACGACGCGGCCGTCGACCGACGGGCTGCCGCCGTATCCCTTCGACTGCACGTAGGCGCTGAGGGTCGCAGTGCGCGCGCCGGTGACCTGGATCACGGGGTTGGAGATCGTCAGGTCGAGCAGGCCCCCGTGTCCGGTGAAGCTCGCCGCTCCGCCGAAGGACACCCGGCCGATGCCCTCCTCGGTGTTGAACGCCCCCGATCCGCTGCGCCACGCGATCGACGCGGAGCCCTTCGCGATCGGGCCGTTCACGTACGACACGAAGCTCTGCTTCACACCCCACGTGAGGGTGGCCCCGTCGACCGCCCGCGCCGTGCAGACCGCGACCGGTGCGGCGACCGCCTCGGGCGCGGGGGATGCCGATGCGGCCTCGATCGTGATCGGCTGCTGCGCGGTGATGTCGCCCGCACGGACGACGACCGTGTGCGCGCCCGCGGGCAGGGTGGCCGGGATGACGCCGGTGACCGAGAAGAGGCCGCCGTCGCCGACGGTCGTGGTGCCCAGGGTGACCACGTCGGAGTGCACCTCGACGGTGACGGCGACCCCGGCGGGGAAGCCGCTGCCGCGCACCGTGAGCGATCCGCCCTGGACGACGCTGGGTGCGCTCAGGAACACGGTGGGCGTCGTGGTGGTCGGCGTCGCCACCGTCACCGCCGTGAAGTTGTCGAGGCTGCGGTCCGTCAGCGACAGCCCGTGCGCCGCGGACGTCGCGACCTGGTAGCTCGTGCCCGGCTCGAGGGTGCCGGCCGGGATCGTCAGCGTCGTGGTGAACGCGCCGTCGAGGATCGTCGGGACCCAGGCCTGCGCGATCCACCCGCCGGCGGGGAGCGCGGACTGCCCCGACCACAGCGAACTCTCGCCGAACAGCACGTACACGCCGTTCGCCGCGCCGGGTCCGGTGAAGCCGGTGCCCGAGACGGTCAGGACGTTCTCGACGGCGGGGTCCAGTTCGGATGCCGGGGTCACGGTGACCTTCGGGCCATCGGCCGGGGGCACCTCGGCCGCGAACGAGATCGGCGTGGCGGTCTCGAACGGCGCGTACGTCGCACCGCCGGCCGCGTAGGTGTACACGCCCCACGTGCCGTTCGCGAGCGCGCCGTCGGCCTTCGAGACGTGCAGCGTGGTCGAGAAGCTGCCGTCGGCGGCGATCTCGATCGCGCCGGCCGCGGCGCCCCCGACCTTCGCCACGTCGGCGGCGAGCAGGCCCCACTTCGTGTCGAAGCCCTTGCGCGCGGAGGAGGTCGCGCCGGTGCTCGGTCGCCAGTCGGCGGCGAAGGAGCCGAACACGACGTAGGCGCCGGTGAACGAGCCCTGCAGCGGCGGCCGGGTGCCGTCGGTGTCGGGCGAGTGGGGGAGGAAGCCGGTGCCGGTGACCGTCACCGTCTCGCCGCTCGGGTCGAGATCCGCCGTCTTCGACACGGTGACCGTCGGGGTCGGGGCGGGCTCCGGCACGGAGCCGGCCGCGTCGACGACGGTGAACGTCGAGAAGGGCGCGTAGACCGCGCCGCCGGCGGCCCACGTGCGCACGCCGAAGCGGGCGCCGTCGGGCGCCGTCGCGCTGCGCACGACGCTCAGCGTCGTGGCGAAGGTGCCGTCCGCCGCGATGGCGACGGCACCCGCCGCCGCGCCGCCGATCTTGGCGACATCACCCTCCGACACCGCCCACCGGGTGTACTCGGTGCTGCGGCCGGCCGAGGTCCAGGCGTCGCCGGCGTAGAAGCCGAAGCCCACGTACGCGCCGCCGAAGGCGCCCGCGAGAGGCGGACGCGTTCCGTCGGTCGCCGGCGCGTCCGGCACGAAACCACGGCCCTTCACGACGACGGTGTCGCCGTCGTACAGCGCCTGACCCGTATACGCGGTGACGCCGTCGGCGAGGAACACCGAGACGGCGGGCGCCGGCTTCTCGGGCTCGACGACCGCGGTGATGTCGTAGGCGACGGCATCCGACGTCGAGCCGCTGGTGGCGGCATCGGCCGGGGTGAACACGGCCGTCAGCGAGTGCCCGCCGACGCTCAGCGCCGAGGTGCTCACCTGCGCCGAGCCGGCCGCGACGGCGACGGAGCCCAGCGACACGGAGCCGTCGAAGAACTCCACGGCGCCGGATGCCGCGGGCGTGACGGTCGCGGTCAGCGCCACGCTCGTGCCCGACACGGCGGACCCGCTCGGCGACACGGTGAGGGTCGTCGTGGTCGCGGTGGGCGGGAACAGCGCCTCCCAGTCGATGGTGACCGCGGTGCGCGCGAGCAGGTTCGACGCCGACGGGAACGAGCGCGACGGCCACGCGATCACGTCGTACGACGTCGCGCGATCCAGCTTCGCGGCGGTCTGCGTGAGGGTTCCGGCGACGCTTCCGCCGGCATCCACGACGGCATCCGTGTTCGGAGTGCTGGCCTGGTCGACGTCGTAGCCGTCGCGCGTCACCAGCGCGAGGTAGACGTGCGGTGCCGTCTGACCCGGCAGCGCCTGCACGCTCTGGAACCCGGTGCCCGCGACCGCGATGTCGATGCCGACGCCGGGAGTGACGCCGACGGTCGCCGTCAGCGCGGGATCGGATGCGGCCTGCGCGGGCGCGGCGACGCCGACGAGCGCACCGGCGACGACGAGCACGGCGGCCAGCCCGCTCGCGAGGGCGCGTCTCAGCGACGGCCTCCTTGTTCTGTGCACGGGAGAACCTCCAGGAGTGTGGCGAAAGGAAGCGGATGACGTAGGGCAAACGCCCAGCTTGGAGTTAGCTTAGCCTATCCTTATTCATTCCATTCACCGGTATGAACCGCGCCGGGGGAGGATGATCGGCCGGCCCGTGTCGGGGTCGGCCAGCACGCGCACGGGGATGCCGTAGACCTCGGCGATCCGCTCCTCCACCAAGACCTCCGCGGGTTCGCCGTGCGCGACGAGTCGGCCGCGATCGATGACCGCGATCTCGTCGGCGTAGGCGCCGGCGAGCGACAGGTCGTGGAGCACCACGACCACCGCGCGCCCCTCCGCCGCCAGCTCCCGGGCGATCCGCAGCACGTCCTCCTGGTGGCGGAGGTCGAGGGCGGCCGTGGGCTCGTCGAGCAGCACGATGGGCGTGTCCTGCGCCAGCACGCGGGCCAGCGACACCCGCGCCTTCTCGCCGCCCGACAGCGACGGGAACTCCCGCTCGCGCAGGTGGGACACGTCCGCCCGCGTCAGCGCCTCGGCGATGAGGCGATCGTCGTCGTCGGCCCGCGCCGTGTTGATCCAGGGCGCTCGACCCATCTCCACGACGTCGGCCGCCGTGAACGAGAACGCGACCTGATGCGACTGCAGGAGGACCGACCGGGCGCGTGCGAGCTCCCGCGCGCGCCACTGGGCGAGCGGACGCCCGTCGAGCTCCACCGTGCCGGCGGAGGGCGCGGCATCCCCGGTCAGCACGCTCAGGAGAGTCGACTTCCCCGCACCGTTGGGACCGACGAGGGCCAGAACCCGCCCGTACGCGATGTCGAGGGTGACGCCCGCGAGGATCTCGGCGCCTCCCCCGGGCGAGCCGACCCGGTAGGACACGTCGCGGAGCACATACGCGAGCCCGCTCACGCCCAGCCTCCGGCGCGGCGACGGGTGCGGCGGATGAGCACGTAGAAGAACGGTCCGCCGACCAGTGAGGTCAGCACGCCGATGGGGAGGTCGGCCGACGGGATCACCGTGCGGGCGAGGAGGTCGGCAGAGACGAGCACGACCGCCCCGCCGAGCAGCGAGGCGGGAAGCAGCGTGCGGTTCGAGGGGCCCAGCAGCATCCGCATCACGTGCGGCACCACCAGCCCCACGAACGCGATGATGCCCACGAAGGCCACGGCGACGCCCGTGAGCAGGGCGACCAGCACGATCGCGATCACGCGCAGCCGTTCGACCCGCACCCCCAGGTGCGCCGCCGTGCGGTCGCCGAGGGCCAGCAGGTCGAGCCGGCGGGCGAGACCGACCGTGGCGGATGCCGCGGCCACCCCGACCAGGGCGACGAGCCCCACCTCGGTCCACCGGGAGCCGTTCATCGAGCCCAGCTGCCAGAACACGATCTGCTCGCGAGACGCCGTGTCGCCCGCGAACATCAGCACGGCGAGCGCGGCTCCCGTGAAGGCGTTGACCGCGATGCCGGTGAGGATCAGCGTGACCGATTCGGTGCGGCCCTGCGACCGGGCCGTCGCGTACACGACGAGGGTCGCCGCCAGCCCTCCGACGAAGGCGAACACGGCGGTCGTCCAGCCACCGAGGGAGGTGAGGCCGAGCGTGATCGCGGCGGCGGCCCCGACGGCGGCGCCCGACGACACCCCGACGACACCGGGCTCGGCCAGAGGGTTGGCGAAGATGGCCTGCATGACGGCGCCGGCGAGCGCCAGCAACGCCCCCACCAGCACCGACATGACCACGCGGGGGAAGCGGATCTGCCACAGCGTCTGCTCGATCAACGGCGCCGACGGCGCCCAGGCGTTCGGGATGCCGAGGGAGCGCAGCAGGGAGCCGACGACCTCCGCCGGGCCGATGGGCAACTGACCGATGCCCGCCGAGAGGACGACCCCGACCAGGAGCAGGGCCGCCGTCACCGCGAAGACGGCGCCCGCACGGCCCCGACGGCGTGGACGCGGCGGCACCCGCGTCGCCGCGCCGCGCGACGGACCGGGCGAGGGGGCAGGGGCGACGGAGGTCACGGGCCCTGCTCCGTCGGCACGGCCGGCGACGCGGCATCCGACGCGCCGTCGGGCGCATAGACCGCCCGCGCGAGCGCATCCAGCACCTCCGCCGACCGCGGGCCGAACGAGAGGATCTGCCCGTCCGCCATGTCGACGAAGCGTCGGTGCTGACCCGCGGAGGTGAGCGCGATCGCGGGCTTCTCGGCGAGCAGCCCGTCGATGCCGCCGACCGACGCGATGCCGGCGGTCATGACGAGGATCAGGTCGGGGTCGGCGGCGACCATCGCCTCGTCGGTCATCGGCTGCATGCCGCGCCAGCCCAGCTGACCGGCGACGTCGATGCCGCCGAGGGCGCCGATGAGGTCGTCGGCGCCGGACTCGCTGCCGAACAGGTAGTAGATGCCCGACGTCCCGCGCAGATAGAGGAAGACCATGCGCAGCCGGTCGGACTCGGCGGCGGGCGCGATCCGGGAGATCTGCGCGGTGACGGTCTGCAGCTCGCCCTCGATGCGGCCGGCCAGCAGGTCTCCGGCGTCGGCGGCACCGAAGATCGCGGCGACGGCGCGCGCCTGCGCGGCGGCACCCGCGAACGAGGACGAGCGCTCGACGAACACCACCGTGATGCCGACGTCGCGCAACTGCTGGACGACGTCGGCCGGACCGATGCTCCCGTCCGTGATGACGAGCGTCGGCGCGAGCCCGATGATCGCCTCGGCGTTGACGGAGTGGCCGCCGGAGGTGATCACGGGCAGGTCGCTCACGCCCGCGAAGGTGGTCGAGATGTCGCGGCCGACCAGCCGGTCGGCGAAGCCGAGCCCCGCGACGGTCGCCGCGAGGGAACCGGAGAGGTCCATGGCGATGACCCGGGAGGCGTCGGTGACGGTGACCTCCACATCGCCCGACAGGTCGTGGGAGGTCACGGTAACCGGCAGGTGCGACGACGGCGCGGCGAGGACGGGCTCGATCGCGGCGTCGTCGAGCGTCGCGGTCGAGGGGCCGACGTACGCCTTGGGGTCGGCGAGCGGGCTGACCTCCGACAACGCGACGCGCGGAGCGGATGCCGTGGGCTCGGCGGGCGCCGCCGCGGCGGAGCAGCCGGCCAGGAGCACGACGACGAGGCTCAGCGCCGTCGCCGCGACGCGGCGGAGGATCACGAGCCCTCCCCTTCCGCGCCGGCGCGGTTCCGGCGCCGGCGGACGAGGAGCAGCGCGGCCGCCGCGACCGCGACGACGGCGGCGGCCGCCCCGGCGATCGCCCCGACCGGCGCCGAGGGCTCAGGGCTCGCGGCGAGTGCGGCGTCGTCCGTCCCGGATTCCGCGGGGGCGGCGGGCGCGACCCCGGCGGTCGGGGTGGATGCCGGGCACTGCGCCGTGACCGAGAACGTGAGCGGGTCGAACGCCGTTCCGGCCGGATAGCTGCCGAAGGCGGCGAAGCCCTCCTCCGTCACGGCGGTCGCGGCATCCGTCGCGGAGAACGTGACGACGTCGCCGGCGCGCACGTACTCGATGGCGGCCGCGTCGACCGTGACGAACGGCGTCTGGGTGACCGTGTCGACGGTGCCGTCGCCAGCCATCGCGTTCTCCATCGAGACGCCCGCGACGTCGAGGAGCAGTCGGGCCCCACCCGCCGACAGCGCGAGCGTGGGGTGGGCGACGGTCGTGTCGAGCAGCCCGTCGTGCCCCGTGAACCGGATGCCGCCGGGGAAGGAGACCGCGCCGACGGTGCCGTCCGGGGCGACGGTGCCGGTGCCGGCGGACCAGTGGAAGGCCGGCGTGGTGTACGTCGCGCCATCGACCGTCTCCCACCCACCGCGGGCGATCGAGCCGGAGATGTAGGAGCGGAACGACTCCTTGAACCCCCAGGTCAGCGACGCGGCCGTCACCGTGCAGTCGGCGGGATCGGTCTCTCCCGTCGCAGCGGCGGGGGCGGCGGGCGAGACCGCCGCGACGATCGCGAGCAGGGCGATCGCGACGGAACGCGCAGACGGGGCAGGGCGCACGGGAGCTCCTGACGGGACGACGGCCGGAGCCGACTTCGGATAAGGATTGCCTTACCTAAAGTACACGGCCGGGTGGGCCTCCCGCGCGACGGCGCCTCGCGTCAGGTCGTCCGGCGGCGGTAGATCGCCGAGGCGGCGACGAAGGCCGCGACGAGGATGCCGAGCACCCAGCCCAGGGCCACCCAGATCTGACCCGAGACCGGCGCGCCCGCGAACAGGGCACGGATCGTCTCGACGATCGGCGTCACCGGCTGGTTCTCCGCGAACCAGGCGACCGGAGCCGGCATGGAGTCGGTGGGCACGAAGGCGGAGCTGAGGAACGGGAGGAAGATCAGCGGATAGCTGAAGGCGCTCGCGCCATCCACGGTCTTGGCCGTCAACCCCGCGATCACCGCCACCCAGGTCAGCGCCGTCGTGAACAGCAGCAGGATGCCGATCACCGCGAGCCAGCCGAGCACGCCGGCCCCCGTGCGAAAGCCCATGGCCAGCGCGACGGCGACCACGATGACCAGCGAGGCGGTGTTCGCCGCCAACGACGTGAGCACGTGCGCCCACAGCACACTCGACCGGGCGATCGGCATGGACTGGAACCGCTCGAGGATGCCGCCCTGCAGATCGAGGAAGAGACGGTACGCGGTGTACGCGATGCCCGAGGCGATCGTGATGAGCAGGATGCCGGGGAGCATGTAGTCGATGTACGGACCCGACCCGGTGTCGATGGCCCCGCCGAACACGTAGACGAACAGCAGCAGGAGTGCGACGGGCGTCACGGCCGTCGTGATGATCGTGTCGGGGCTGCGCAGGATGTGGCGCAGCGAGCGCCCGGTGAGGATGCGGGTGTCCAGGAGTGCGGTGCTCATGATGCGCGCCTCTCGGTGTCGGTGTGGGGATCGGTGTCGGGATCGGTGTCGGTGTCGGGATCGGCCGCGCCGGTGAGGGCGAGGAAGATCTCCTCGAGCGTGGGCTGCTTCTCGACGTACTCCACCGTCGCCGGGGGCAGCAGGCGCTTCAGCTCCGCGAGCGTGCCCTCGACCAGGATGCGGCCGCGATGCAGGATGGCGATGCGGTCGGCCAGCTGCTCGGCCTCGTCGAGATACTGGGTCGTCAGCAGCACGGTCGTCCCGCCGTCGGCGAGCGCACGGACGGTGCTCCACACCTCCGCGCGCGCCTGGGGGTCGAGGCCCGTCGTCGGCTCGTCGAGGAAGACGACGGACGGATCTCCGACGAGGCTCATCGCGATGTCGAGTCGACGCCGCATGCCGCCGGAGTACGTGCCGGCCGGGCGCGACGCGGCATCCGTCAGCGAGAACCGCGCGAGCAGGCCGTCGACGACGTCGACCGGTGCAGCCACGTGCCGCAGCCGGGCGACGAGCAGGAGGTTCTCCCGCCCCGTCAGCACCTCGTCGACGGCGGCGAACTGGCCGGTCAGGCTGATGGCGCGCCGCACGGCATCCCCGTCGATGACCACATCGTGCCCGTCGACCGTCGCGAGCCCGCGATCGGGTCGCAGCAGCGTCGCCAGGATCCGCACGAGGGTCGTCTTGCCGGCCCCGTTCGAGCCCAGCAGGGCCACGATGATGCCCCGCGGCACCTCGAGGTCGACGCCGCGGAGCACCTCCAGGTCTCCGAACGACTTCTCGATGCCGGCGACCCGGATCGCGGGCGCGGGGGCGGGCGGCGTGGTGGTGGCGTTCATGAGCGTTCCCGTTCGGCCCGCTCGATCGCCTCGACCAGCCGCGTGCGCTCCTTGTCGATCCACTGCCGGCCCGCGTAGGCACGGACGAAGTCCTCGCCGAACTCGACGGGATCCGCGCCGACGATGTCGCGCAGCGGGGTGGCGTCGGCCGCCGCGCGCTCCCAGAGGTCGACGAAGTCCGCGAACAGGGTCACGAGCGTGTCGCCGTCGAGGAATCCCGCGGAGTACATGAAGTACCGCTGATAGGCCTTCGCCGCGTCGCGGTACGGCGCGGGCAAGGCATCCATCCGCGCGACGGCGTTCTTGTACTGCTTCTTCTGCTCGAGCGATCCGGTGAGCTTCTCGATCCACGACATCTCAGTTCTCCTTCTGGTCGTCTTCGGCGTGGAGCTGATCGAGTCGGTCGGCGAGGAAGCTCCACGTTCCCCAGAACTCTTCGAGCTGGTCCGCGCCCTGCGCGTTCAGCGTGTAGACCTTGCGGGGCGGCCCCTTCTCCGACGGCACCTTCTCGACGTCGACGAGACCGCGTTGCTCGATGCGCACGAGGAGCGCGTACACCGTTCCCTCGGCGATCTCCGCGAACCCCTGCTCGCGCAGCCAGGCGGTGATCTCGTAGCCGTACGCCGGACGACGGCCGAGAATCGCCAGCACGATGCCCTCGAGCACGCCCTTGAGCATCTCGGTGGATTGGCGTCCCATGGATCCTCCTCAGTCGGTACTCATCAACAACGAGTACCGGTACATAGTAAGCATGAGTACCGGTACTCCGCAAGACTGAGTACCGATCCCGGTTTTGACCTGGAGCGCGCTCCAGGTGGTGGGCTGTGGAGCCATGGACACCACTCACCGCAAGGAACTGGCTCTGGGCACGATCTGGTTCGGCACGCGACAGGATGCCGAACGCTCGTATGCACTGCTCGATCACTACGTGGCACGCGGCGGACGCTGGCTCGACACCGCCGACAACTACGCGTTCTGGGAGTCGCCGAGCGGCACCGGCGGCGCGAGCGAGACCGTCATCGGCGACTGGCTCCGCCGGCATCCGGGCGTACGCGACGAGGTGGCGATCTCGACCAAGATCGGCGCGAACCCGACGGTGCCCGGCACGTGGGCCTCCCCGATGGAGGGTCTCGGCCCGCGCGCCGTCGAGGAGGCGGTCGCGCCGTCGATGGCCCGTCTCGGCGTGGACGTCATCGACCTGCTCTGGGCGCACAGCGAGGACCGCGCGGTTCCCCTCGAAGAGCAGGTCGAGGCGCTCGGGTCGCTCGTCGCCGAGGGCCGGGTGCGTCGACTCGGCGCGTCGAACCACGCGACCTGGCGCGTCGAACGCGCCCGCTCCCTCGCCCGCACGCGCGGACTGGCCTCCTACGATGCCCTCCAACTGCGGCACAGCTACCTCCAGCCGATGCCGTTCGCACCGCTGCCGCCGGGCCACGTGGTCGCGACCCCCGAGTCCCTCGACTACGTCGCCTCGGAGGGACTCGGCATGTGGGCCTACACGACGCTGCTGTCGGGGGCGTACGCGCGCACCGACCGGCTGCCGCACGCCTACCGGCATCCCGACACCGACCGGCGCCTGGCCGCGCTGGACCGCGTCGCCCGGCGCCTGGACGCCACGCGCAACCAGGTGGTGCTCGCGTGGCTGATCGGCGGCACGCCGGCCGTCACGCCCGTCGTCGGCGTGTCCGACATCGCACAGTTGGATGAGGCGATGGACGCGCTCGCATTGCAGCTGGATGCCGAGGCGCGCGCCGTGCTCGACGGAAGGGATGCGCAATGACCACGATGCTCACGATGGGCGAGGCCGTCGCGGCGAGCGGCCTCTCGGCCGACACCCTCCGCTACTACGAGGACGAGGGGATCATCGGCCCGCTCACGCGCGATCGCCGCAACCATCGGGTGTTCAGCGACAACGATCTCGCCTGGATCGGGGTCGTCACGTGCATGAAGGATGCCGGGCTCGGCATCGACGATCTGCGCACGTTCGCCGATCTCCTCCACGGCCCCCACGCCTCGGTCGACCCGGTGGCCTTCCTCGAGGAGCGCCGCGCGGCCCTCGAGGAGCGCCGTCGCGTGCTCTCCAGCGCGATCGCGGTCATGGACGACAAGATCGCGCACTTCCGCGGGTCCCACGCTCGAGCGGGCTCTCCCGACGCCGGCTGAGCCGGGCGCGCGTTTCGACTCGGCGCTGCGCGCCTCGCCCCCGGTCGTTGAGCGAGCGCAGCCCCCCGGTCGTTGAGCGAGCGCAGCGAGTCGAAACGCCCCAGCCGCCCGCCCGTTGAGCGAGCGCAGCGAGTCGAAACGCCCCACCTCACCCCCGGTCGTTGAG
>NZ_JBXAFF010000034.1:0-30465 GCF_058792815.1 Microbacterium sp. MPR-TSA4 | reverse complement strand
CCCCCGTACGCGCCCCCCGCCCCGGCGGGATCGAGCGCGTGGGGGAGGCGGTCGTGCGCCAGGTGCTGGGAGCGACGTTCGTGCGCGAGGAACCGTACACGGCGCCGACGAGGTTCAACTGATCCATGTACGACGGCATCGTCCAAGACCTGATCGACGAGTTCGGCCGCCTTCCGGGCATCGGACCGAAGTCGGCGCAGCGCATCGCGTTCCACATCCTGCAGACGCCGACCTTCGACGTCGCGCGTCTCTCGCAGCTGCTGGGCGAACTGCGCGAACGGGTGCGCTTCTGCGAGATCTGCGGAAACGTCAGCGAGCAGGAGCGTTGTGCCATCTGCCGCGATCCGCGACGAGACCAGACGTTCATCTGCGTCGTCGAGGACGCCAAGGACGTCTCCGCGATCGAACGCACCCGTGAGTTCCGCGGGCTCTATCACGTGCTCGGCGGCGCGATCAGCCCCATCGCGGGCGTCGGGCCCGAGGATCTTCGCATCGCGCAGCTCATGCAGCGCCTCGCGGACGGCACCGTGCAGGAGGTCATCCTCGCCACCAACCCCAACCTGGAGGGGGAGGCGACCGCGACCTACCTCAGCCGGCTGCTGCACACCCTCGAGATCCGTGTGACGCGACTCGCGTCGGGACTGCCGGTCGGCGGCGACCTCGAGTACGCCGACGAGGTCACCCTCGGCCGCGCCTTCGAGGGCCGCCGGAGCATCTGATGTCGCCGGCGGTGTCCGGCCGCGCCTGGGCGCTCTAGCCCGGTCGCGCGCAACCTCTCGTGCGCGAGATCGACCTCCCGCGTTCACCCCGCCGACCCGTCCGCGTCGCCTGCAGCCGACACTCTTCCTTCGCGGCCGAGTGCACGACTTCCGGTGTCGCGAAAGGGAGCATCATGTCCGCGCGTCTTCTCTACGCGCACTTTCCCGCGGCCACGCACCCCTCCGCCCTCGAGTGGATGCGCGTCGTCGCCGAGATCGCGGCGGGCCGGCCCGGCGTGGGACCGTTCCTCACCGGTCAGGACGTCCTGCCGCCGGCGCCCGCGGTCGCATGGCGCCTCGTGAGCGAGAACCGTCGCGAGATCGCCCGCGGATGCCGCCTGTTCGCCGATGAGGCGGCGGCGCGGGCCGATCTCGCGGTCGTGCTGCGGGATGCGGCCGCCTTCGAGATCCACACCAACCCGGCGCCGCGGCTGCGCAGCACGGGATGGTTCGTCAGCTCCGGCGGGGCACTGGTCATGATGGGGGCACGCCGCTACGAGAAGAGGTCGGCGGCGGAGAGCGCGGCGGTGCTGGCGGTGCGTCTGATGCGCGAGCTCGCCGCGGCGGGTGAGCCCGTGCTCGCGCGCCCGGAGCCGACGGATCCGCTCATCCTGCGATGAGCGATGGCCTGATCGCGGACCGGTTCCACCTCCGCCGACTGCTCGGCAGCGGGGGGACGGCGTCCGTCTTCGAGGCCGACGACGTCGTCGGCGGCGGCGTCGTCGCCCTGAAACTGCTGCACCCGCACCTCGCCGTCGGCCCCGCCGTGTGGGAGGCGTTCTTCGAAGAGGTCCGGGCCGCCCGCGCGATCGCGCATCCGAACCTCGCGGAGGTGTACGACGCCGGGGTGGACGACCGCGACCCGCCGGTCGCCTGGATCGCGATGGAGCGCGTGGACGGCGAGACGCTCGCCGATCACGTCCGCGAGCACGGGCCCCTCGAACCGTGGGCGGCCGTCGCGCTGATGGGCGCCGTGCTCGATGCGCTGCAGGCGGTGCACGACGGCGGGGTGGTGCACCGTGACCTCACTCCCGCCAACATCATGCTCGACGCTCGTCTGAGCGCCGATGCCGGCAACGCGGACGCGTTCGCGCGGAGCGTCCGGCTGCTCGACTTCGGGCTCGCGGACATCCCCGGCCGCACGACCCTCGGCGCCGACGCCCTGCTCAGCGCGGACGACTCCCGCACCGCGGGTGTCGTGGCGAGCGTGCCCTACGCGTCGCCGGAGCAGCTGTCCGGCGCCGCCGTGGGGGAGGCGAGCGATCTCTACCAGGCCGGCGCCACGCTCTGTTTCGCCCTCACCGGCTCGGCGCCGTTCGCCGGCGATGCGCGCGCGGTGGTGCGCGCCCACCTCACCGCTCCGCCGCCCGTGCCCTCCGCACGGCGGCGCGGCATCCCGCGGCCGCTCGACCGCGTCGTGACGACCGCGATGCTCAAACGGCCCGAGGACCGGTACGCGGATGCCGCGGCGATGGCCGCCGCCCTCGCCGCCGCCGTCCCCGCGATCGGTGTCGCCGCGGACACGCCTCCGGACGAGGCGGGGGAGCAGACGGCGCGGACCCGCGTGTACCGCACCCGTCTCGCGGGCGACCCCGTGACGCCCGCCGCTGCGGCGGGGAGCGCACCGCCGCCCGCCGTGACCGCGGCCCGCGGCGCGTGGCGGGCGCCCCTGGTCGCTGCCGTCCTCATCGCCGCGGTGACCGCCGCCGCAGGCCTGTCGGCGATGGCCGCATCCACGAGCGCTCCGCCGGCCGCCTCGCCGACGGCCCCGTCCGCGACCGCGTCGCCGTCCGTCGCCGCGCCGCCGACACCGACGAGCGTCGCGGTGGTCCTCGTGGGGGTTCCGCAGCTCGGGGGGCTCGGTCTCGCCGAGGCCACCGCGGCGCTGGAGAGTGCAGGGCTCGCCGTCGGCGACCTCGCGCGCGTCGACGGACCGGCTCCCGCCGACGTCGTGCTGGAGTCGTCGCCGGGGGCGGGGGAGCGTGTGCGGGAGGGCTCGCCCGTGACGCTCCGTCTCGCGTCGGGGAGCAATGCGATCCCTGCGGTGGTGGGGATGACGCTCGCCGACGCCCAGGCCGCCCTCGTGTCCGCGGGGTTCGCGTCGCGGACGGCGGTCGCCGGCGCGGGCCCCTCGGGCGTCGTCTCCGCGTCGATGCCCTCGGCAGGCGAGCGGACTCCGGTCGGCACGGTGGTGGTGCTCTCGATCCCGGTCGAGACCGTCGCGACGCCCACCCCGTCGGCATCCCCGACGCCGGTTCCGACACCGTCGCCGGCGGTCACCGACCCGCCCCGTCCGTGACCTTGCGCGCACCGTCCCGAGCCGTCATCTCCCGCACGGCGAGGCGTAAGACGGCGGTCATGAAACGACCGATCCTCGTTCACCTCGTCCCGCCATCCTGTGACCGCGGCGTGCGTCCCGAGCGCCCCGCAGCGCGCGCGGCCCGGATCCACAAGCGTCGCTCGACATCGCGATCCGCTGACCGATTCGGCCCGCCAGGGAGGCGCCATGACCACTGACTCCGTGACGGAGGTCATCCCGGCGCCGACCGCGCCGACCCCGCGGCCGCTCACCTCCCGCCCGGTGCAGGCGGACCGCATCTTCCGCGCCGTCTGCTACACGGCCGGCGGGGTCACGGTCGCGATCATGCTCGCCGTCGGCGTCTTCCTCTCCGGGCGCGCCGGCGAGGCGCTCGCGCGGTCGGGGCCCGCCTTCCTGTGGACCCAGGAATGGTCGCCCGAGACGGGCGAGTTCGGCATCGCGGCCGTGCTCTTCGGCACCGTGACCATCGCCCTGATCGCCCTCACCATCGCCGTCCCCCTGTCGCTGTCGACGGCCCTGCTGATCAGCGAGGTGGTGCCGGGATCCGTGCGGCCCCTGCTGATCTCGCTCGTCGATCTGATGGCCGCCGTCCCGAGCGTGGTCTTCGGGCTGTGGGGCGTGTTCTTCCTCCAGTCCAACGTCATCCCCATCTCGCAGTGGATCTCGACCTACTTCGGCTGGATCCCGCTGTTCGCCGTCACCGACGACACCGGCGCCCGCATCACGGATGCCGGGGCCTTCACCTCCTCCGCGTTCATCGCCGGCATCGTCGTGTCGCTGATGATCGTCCCGACGCAGACCTCCGTCATGCGCGAGGCGTTCTCGCAGGCGCCTCTCGGCGAGCGCGAGGGCGCGCTCGCCCTGGGCTCGACGAGGTGGGGGATGATCCGCACGGTCGTGCTCCCGTTCGGCCGCGGCGGCATCATCGGCGGAACCATGCTCGCCCTCGGTCGGGCGCTCGGCGAGACGATCGCCGTCGTGATGATCATCTCCCCGATCTTCTCGATCAACCCGCAGGTGCTGAAGACGGGGACCAACTCGGTGTCGGCGCTGATCGCCCTGCGCTACGGGGAGGCGAGTCAGTTCGGGCTGTCCGCGCTGATGGCCGCCGGGCTCGTGCTGTTCATCATCACCCTGATCGTCAACTTCACGGCATCCACGATCGTGGCCCGCAGCCGTTCGGGAGCGGAGAGCAACTGATGACGATCCTCGAGACCGCCGCGCCGGAGCGCGCGGAGAGCGCCGCCACGGGGCGGACGGCCGTACCGCACCGTCGCGACGAGGTCGCCGCTCGTCGCGATCTGCGCAGCGTCCCCCTCGACGACGCGTTCAACGTGTGGGGTGCGGTCGCGGCGGGCCTGGCCATCGCCACCCTCCTGTTCGGATGGCTGACGCCCATGACGGGCTTCGTCGGGTGGCTGATCATCTCCTTCATCGCGTTCCTGGGCGTGTACGGCGTCCTGTCCGCCCTGCGCGCCGACCGCCTCACCGTCAGCGAGCGCATCATGACCGCGCTCTTCTACTCGGCGGGCGCCCTCCTGCTCGGCGCCCTGGTCTTCGTCCTCGGCTTCACCGTCGTGCGCGGCGTGCCCGCGTTGATCCATCCGAACTTCTTCGTGGAGACCATGCGGCTGGCGGGACCGCTCGAACCGCTCAGCGTCGGGGGGATCGCACACGCGATCGTCGGGACGCTGATCCAGATCTCCATCGCCCTGGTGATCACGATCCCGCTCGGCATCACCACGGCGGTGTTCCTCAACGAGGTCGGCGGGCGTTTCGCGCGGTTCGTGCGGACGATCTCCGATGCGATGACGGCGCTGCCGTCGATCGTGGCCGGACTGTTCATCTACGCGGCCGTCGTCACGCTGGTCACGCACCAGCGCTCGGGGTTCGCCGCGGCGCTGGCGATCAGCGTCATGATGCTGCCGATCATCATCCGCGCCTCCGACGTCGTCCTCCGCCTCGTGCCGAACAATCTGCGCGAGGCGTCCTACGCGCTGGGCACGACGCGCTGGCGCACGGTGTGGAACGTGGTCCTGCCGACGTCGCGCTCGGGTCTGGTCACGGCCGTGATCCTCGGCACCGCGCGCGGGATCGGTGAGACCTCGCCGGTGCTGCTGACCTCCGGGGTCACGGCGGAGATGAACGTCAATCCCTTCACCGGCCCGATGATCTCCCTGCCGCTGCAGGTGTTCGACTTCGTCAAGTCGCCGGAGCCGAACATGATCGCCCGCGGCTTCGGGACGGCCGCGGTGCTCATCATCCTCGTCCTGCTCCTCTTCGTGATCGCGCGCGTCATCGGCGGCCGGGGAGCGGGCGTCCTCTCCGACCGTCAGCGGCGCCGCGCGTCGCAGCGCTCGCGCGACGACCTGCTCCGCATCGAGCGTCGTCGCGGCTCCGCACGCGTGACCCCTCCGCTCGCCGCCTCTCACCAGGAGACATCGTGACCCGTCGACTTCGCCTCCTCGTCCGGACCGCGGCTGCGGTCTCGACCGTCGTCGCCCTCTCGCTCGTGTCGGTGCTGCCCGCCGGCGCTGCGCCGTCGTACGTCGCGATCTCGGGCTCCGGGTCGACGTGGTCGCAGAACGCGCTCGACCAGTGGCGCCGCAACGTCGCCAACAACTTCGCGATGACGGTGAACTACTCCGGTACCGGGTCCTCCGCCGGTCGCACCGACTTCATCAGCGGTCGTGTCGACTTCGCCGTCAGCGAGATCCCCTTCCAGCTGACGCCGGACAACCCCAACGACGCGCCCGAAGACCCCTCCGGTCGGCCGTACGCCTATCTCCCGATCGTCGCCGGCGGCAGCTCGTTCATGTACAACCTGAAGATCAACGGCAAGCGGGTCACGACGCTGCAGCTGACCGGAGAGGTGATCTCCAAGATCTTCACCGGAGCGATCACCACGTGGAACGACCCGGCGATCCAGTCGCTCAACCCCGACCTCGCTCTTCCGAGCCGTCCGATCACCCCCGTGGTGCGCTCGGACGGATCCGGCTCGACGGCGCAGTTCACGCGCTGGATGGCGACGCAGTACCCGTCCATCTGGACCTACCGCATGACCTCGCAGTTCCCGACGATCAACAGCACGTTCAAAGCCCAGAACGGGTCTCTCGGTGTGTCCGGGTACGTCAAGCAGGACTACGGCGAGGGGGCGATCACCTACGTCGAGTACTCCTACGCGCTCAACGCGGGCTTCCCCGTGGTGCGCGTGCAGAACGCGGCGGGCGCCTTCGTCGAGCCCACCGCCGCGAACGTCCAGGTCGCCCTGACGCACGCGAAGATCAACACCGACCAGAGCTCGCCCGACTACCTCACGCAGATCCTCGACGACGTGTACAACGCCCCCGAGGCCGATGCGTATCCCGTCTCGAGTTACTCGTACATGATCGTGCCCACAGCGGTCGGCGGCGTCTTCACCGATGTGAAGGGGTTCACGCTCGGCGAGTTCCTGAAGTACGTCGTCTGCGAGGGGCAGAACCAGGCCGCGACGCTCGGCTACTCGCCGCTGCCGATGAACCTCGTCCAGGCGGCGTACGACCAGATCAAGCGCATCCCGGGAGCGTCCGTGAGCGGATTCGATCCGTCCACGTGCAAGAACTCCGGCGCGCCGGCGAACGATCCCGGCAGCGGAGCGAGCGGCGGCGGCGGCGACGGCTCCGGAGGCGGCGGGGCCGCCGCTGGGGGGGGGGGGGGCCCCCCCCCCGCGGCGGGAGGAACGGCCGCGGCGGCCGGGGCGGCGGCATCCGATCCCGTCTACGACGCCAACGGCAACCTGGTCTCCGGGGCGGCAGCCGGCGGGGCGCAGGCGGTGTCGAGCCCGTTCACGCTCGCGTCCGACGCGTGGGGGGTGCCGCAGACCACGATGCTCGTCGCCGGGGGACTCCTGGTCGCCGCGGTCATCCTGCCGCCGCTGCTGTCGCGACGGCTGCGGAACGATCGACGACGCTGAATTTTCCCTTCCGGTCTGGGGTTTGACCGCGTTCGAGCGTTCGGTACCCCGACGAGTCGCCTCGTTCCCAGCTCGTTCATCTCGAATCCATAGCGCGCTTCTAGCGTGATCACGTCGCGCGAGAGATCGCCGGCGATACCCGAAAGAACGGTTCCAGGATGCTGCGTCCTCGACGGCGGACCCTGCTCGCCTCCACGGCCAGCGGCTTCGTGACGGCCGCCCTCGTGTTCACCCTCGTGGCGGGCGCGAACGTCGCCCTCGGCTCGCCCGCGCAGGCGGCGACCCCGGCGTCCTCTGCCGTCACCGTCACCGCCGCCGAGCAGGATCGCGACCTCACGCACGCGCCGATGCCCGACCTGGCCGTGACGGTCTCGCAGACCGAGAACCTCGTGGCGCAGGGTGTGCGCGTCAGCTGGACCGGCGGCAAGAAGTCGGTGGTGTCCAGCGTGAGCAGCGGTGGCGAGAACTTCCTGCAGATCTTCATGTGCTGGGGCGACGACCCGACCGACTCCTCCCGCCCCGACCGCACCACGTGCCAGTACGGGGCTCCGGGCAACATCGGCGCGTCCCGCGACGCGTACCGGGCCTCGGGCACCGCCCTCGCCGACGTGCCGAAGGAGGATCAGGCGTACACCGCGCCCGGTCTCGCGAGTTTCCTGCCCCCGTACACCGCGATCCCGTTCGTCGCGCGTGACGGCAAGCGCGTCGACGCGATCAAGACCGATCCCACGACGGGGGCGAAGTCGCGCGATCTGACGGTCGATCTGAGCACCAACGAGTTCTTCACGTCGTACACGACGAACGAGATCCCGTGGGCGGGCTCGGGGGACGACGGCAGCGGCTCGGTGTCCTTCGAGGTCCAGACCCTCGCGCAGTCCAACGGGCTCGGCTGCGGCACTCCCGTCGTCCACGACGGCGTCACCACCGGTGCCAGCTGCTGGCTGGTCGTGCTGCCGCGCGGCACCGCCGACAACGGCGCCTCGAGCATCTCGCAGTCGGGCCTGTTCATCGACTCGTGGAGGCATGCGCTGTCGATCAAGCTGGACTTCGAGCCCGTCGGCAGCAGATGCGAGGCGGGCGCGAAGGAGCACCAGCTCGCCGGCAGCGAGCTCATCTCCTACGCCGCGGGCTCGTGGCAGCCGGCCGTCTGCAAGCAGGCGTCCGGGGGCGTGTACTCGCTTCTCACGGTCCCCGAATCGGATGCCGTGACGGCCGCCGCGACCACCGACGACGCGCCGCTGGCCCTCACCTCGTTCCCGCTCGCCGCAGACGGCGGGTCGGATCCGCTCGTGTACGCGCCCCTGGCCATCAGCGGCATCAGCGTCGCGCTGGCGATCGACCGCTCGCCGGACCCGTTCCTGCAGGACATCCCGGAGAAGTACCTCGCGGCGGCGCACCTGCCGTTCACCTCGGTGAACCTGACGCCGCGGCTGCTCGCGAAGCTGCTGAGCTACTCGTACCTGTCGTCCCTTCCCACCGGCGCCGACACGTCGTACATGGGTGCCAAGAACCCCAGCAACATCACCAAGGACCCGGACTTCCTCGCCGTGAACGACCCGGAGTGGGCCGCGCAGGATCTCGCCGGACCCGCGATCGCGGACGTGATCGTCCCGCAGGGGCGCTCCGACGCCGCGCGCGCCGTGTGGGCCTACATCGCAGCCGACGACGACGCGCGCGCCTTCCTCGCGGGCGAGCCGGACCCGTGGGGGATGACCGTCAACCCCTGGTACGCCACGGACGCGGCGAAGAACAAGACGGGCAACGCCTTCTCGCTCGATCGCGACGACTTCCCGAAGGCCGATCCCGTCGAGTACGCCCCCACCAACTCCGGTCCCGTGAACCTCGTCACGTGGCGTCCGTACGCGTCCGACCTCGGCACGGTCTCCTATCTCACCCTCCGCGGCGACGGTCAGATCCTCGGCGGCTGGGATCCCTACGCGAGCCCGCCGCGCTACGCCAAGGCGTCGCGCATGGCGACCGGGTCGCAGGCCATGCTCGGGTTGACCAGCTCCGCCGCGGCCTCCCGGTACCAGGTGATCTCGGCATCCCTGCGAAATCCCGCGGGAAGCTTCGTCGCGGCCACCGGCGACGCGATGGCGGCCGCCGCCGCCGCGATGACCGCGGACAACGCCGCGGGCGCCGTCGTCGGGTTCCAGCCGGCGTCGCCGGAGGCGAAGGCCGCGACATCCGCCTACCCGCTCACGCTGCCGATCTACGCCGCCAACAACCCCGCGAAGACCACCGCCACGGTGCGGACCTCCTACGCCGCCTTCATCCGCTACGCCGTCAGCACGAACGGCCAGACGCCGGGCGCAGACGAGGGACAGCTCCCCGCCGGATACGCACCGCTGCCCTCCTCCTGGGTCGCGCAGGCGACCGCGGCCGCCGAGCGCCTGGAGACGTACGCCCCCGCCACCACCACGGCGCCGCCCACGACCCCGGCCGCCGCGGCTCCCGCGCGACCGGCCGCCGCGGCGGCTGCTGCGGCTCCCGTCGCGGCTCCCGCCGCCGCGGCGCCCACCGCGACGGGAGCGGCCAGCGGTGCGCTGGCCGGCGCCACCACCCCCGGCGACCCGGATGTCGGGGCCCTCGCCGCGGCCGTTCCCGCGACCGTCCTCGGCGGCGCCGCGGGTGCACTCATCGTCCCCCTGATCACCCGCTTTCGCCGGCGGGTCCTCTGAAGCGCGTCCCCGCGTCGCTTCTGCCTTCCACCAACGCAGTACCCGACAAGGAAACAGGAACACATGAAACTCCAGAAGTTCGCGGCCATCGGTGCCGCGGTCGGCGTCGCCCTCGCAGGCTTCGGCGTGAGCGCTGCTCACGCCGACCCCGTGACCGACGGCTACTCGATCGTCGGCTCGGACACGCTGCAGGATGCGGTCAGCGCCCTGGCCAACGGCACCAACATCACGGGCCCCTCGGTCAAGGCGACCGGCGCGGGCAAGGTCCTGGCATCCTGGGACGCCTTCGCCCTCGGTGTCACCGGCGGCGTCGGCAAGATCCAGACCAAGCCCTTCGGCCCGACCTTCGACCGGCCCAACGGCTCGGGAGCCGGTCGCAACGCGCTGCTCGCGTCGATCGGCGGCGTGGGCGGCAACTCGTTCACGTACAACAACGTCAACATCAAGGACCAGGTCGACCTCGCGCGCAGCTCGTCCGTCTCGGGCACGCAGGGCAGCGTCCTCACCTACATCCCCTTCGGGCAGGACGCGATCTCGTTCGTGTTCAAGGTGGGCGCCTCCGGCAGCGGTGACGCGGCCGCGGCCAAGGACTGGGTGTCGGGTCTGTCCTCCGCCCAGCTCAAGTCGATCTACACGTCCACCTCGGCCTCCCCGGTCGCGGCCGGCTCCTCGGGCTACGTCGTCAAGCCGCTCGCCATCCAGTCGAGCTCGGGCACCTGGACGACCTTCCTCAGCAAGATCGGCGTCACCAGCATCGGCAGCGGTGTGGACACGCGCAACAACTCGATCCCCGAGAACGACGGCACCGTCCTGACCCCGGGGACCGACGAGATCCAGCTGATCCCGGTCTCGGTCGCGAACTACATCGGCCAGGTCAACGGCGCCTCGCGCATCAACACCTTCAACGCGGCCACGCTCGTCGGCACCATCGACGGCCTGCCGAGCCCGTTCACCGGCACGCTGAGCTTCAACGGCACCGCCGGCACCAGCACGCTGGTCCCGAACTCCGACTTCTACAACAGCGCGAGCTGGGGTCGCACGGTCTACATCGTCGTCCCGACGGCGAAGCTCTCGGACGCGGGCCTCGGCGAGCTCCTCGACACCAGCTCCCCGCAGAGCCTCACCTACTGGGGCACCTCGAACTCCCCGGCCACCACCAAGGCCGTGAAGCTCAAGTTCGGTTTCGCCAAGCCCGTCGGTGACACCGTCACCCGCAACGGCTGATCCCCTCGTCGCGCAGACAGAGAAAGAGAACACGATCCTCATGAACACCAACACCCTCACCCGAGGACTGGTCGGCCTCGCGGCCGCCGCCGCCCTCGTCCTCGTCCCGACGCTCGGAGCGAGCGCGGCGATCGTCCCCACCGTCGGCTCCACCCACGACGTCTACCTGATCGATGTCGAGGAGGGCACCCCGATCACGGAGGGCGCGTCGCTCAAGTGGAACAAGGGCGTGCTCGCGGCGCCCGAGGCCAGCGACACGGACTTCAACAGCTACTTCTCGATCCCGGCCGGTGCCGACTCCGTCGTGAAGTTCATCTCGCCCCGTGGCAAGGAGGCCGACCAGTCGCAGTGGAACGCCTACGCGGCGCTCGGCTTCACCCCGAACCCCGGCATCCAGCTCCCCAACCTCCAGCCGAGCTCGCTGACCAGCAACGGTCAGGGCAGCCCGTCCGGCATCCGCTCGGTGTTCACCGCGGCGGGCTCCTACACCGGCGGCGAGTACTCGCTCGGCATCGCGTTCCTCAAGAACGGCGGCTCGCAGGTCGTCGAGACGGACTTCGTCTTCGTCGACGTCGTCGCGACGTCCGACTTCAACCAGGGCACCTGGACGTTCTCGACGCCGCACCCCGCCGTCGCCCCGACGGTGACGACGCAGCCCGCCGACGCGTCGGTGATCCTCGGCAACTCCGCGACCTTCACCGCGGCCGCGTCGGGCTCGCCCGCGCCCGCGGTGCAGTGGCAGTCGTCCACCGACAGCGGTGCCAACTGGGCGGATGTCGCGGGTGCGACCTCCGCATCGCTCACGGTCGCCAACACGACGCTGGCGAACAACGCAGCGCGCTACCGTGCCGTCTTCACCAACACGGCCGGCTCCGTGACGACCTCCGCCGCGACCCTGACCGTGATCGACTCGGTGCCCACCGAGCCGACCGGCTCCGACGCGCACAAGGTCACCATCACCGACCCGGCCGACGGGGCGAAGACGATCACCGTGCCCGCGGGCGTGGCCAACGCGAACAAGACGCTGCAGGCGTGGGCCTGGTCCACCCCGACCAGCCTCGGTCAGGTGACGACGGACGCCAACGGCGACGCGCTGGTGAACATCAGCGGCCTGCCGGCGGGGGCGCACACGGTCGCCCTGACGCTCCCGGCCGACCCCGACGTGCTCGCCTGGGGCACGTTCACGGTCCCGGTCGCCTCCTACCCCGACAAGACCGCCACCGCCGACGTGCAGGCGACGGTCACGGCGAGCGACCTGTGGTCGCTGAACGCGGAGAAGTCGGCGATCAACTTCGGCAACGTCGCGCGCAGCGCCACGGCGGCGACCCAGTCGCTCGGCAAGGTCACCGTCGTGGACGACCGCAACGTGCTGAAGGGCTGGGACCTCAACGTCGGCTGGACCTCGTTCACGAACGCCGCCAACGACGAGATCCCCGGCACGGCCCTCACGGTCACCCCGAAGGCCTACACCGGCTACACGCTCCTGGACGGTGTGACGCTCGGCTCGACGGGCACCAAGATCGCCCAGAGCGCCGCGGGCGTGTCCACCCTGACGAGCGGTGCGCTGTTCGACGCCGACCTCGTCTTCACCGCGCCCAAGGACGCGAAGGTCGGCGAGTACCACTCGACGCTGACCCTCACGCTCGCCTCCAAGTGAGTCGAGCCCTCCACTGAGAACCGGTGAGGGGAGGCCGCCTGCGGCCTCCCCTCACTGCGTGTTCGTGCGCAGCGCGGCATCCGTCATCTGCGCGAACGATCTCGATCACTCCCCGTTCACCCCCGCGACGACGCTGCGTCGCCGCCATCTGCGGAAATAGACCGTGCTCTCCTCGTTGACCCGATCGAGGGGCCGCATCCAGCCCGTGCTCGGTGCGTTCCTCCTGCTCGCCCTCGCCCTCGCTCCGCTGGGCGTCCCCGCTGCGGCCCACGCCGACGACGCCGGCTCGACCGACACGACGGTCGGTGTGGCCACCCGCCCCGCCGGCGCGGACGGCCGCCCGGACGATCGCACGCGCTTCGCCTACTCCGCCGACCCCGGCCAGAGCGTCACCGACCAGGTGCTCGTCGGCAACACCGGCACCGAGAGCCAGGACTTCACCGTGCTGGCGACCGATGCCTACAACGGCACGAACGGCGACTTCTCGCTGCTCGCGTCGGCCGAGACGCCGACCTCCGTCGGGGCGTGGGTCCGCTTCGAGAACGGGGAGAACCGCATCCAGTTCTCCCTCGCCCCCCAGGAGGTCCGCCTCCTCACGTTCACCGTCGCCATCCCCGCCGACGCCACCCCCGGCGACCACGTCGGCGGCATCGTCGCGTCGGTCGTCGAAGACGGTCAGCAGGTGAGCCTGGACCGCCGCGTGGCGACCGCCGTGTTCGCCCGGGTCTCCGGCGAGCTGCAGCCCCGGCTCACGCTGGCCAGCTTCGACGCGACCTATCAGGGCGACTGGTGGAACCCGTTCGGGGGCTCCTTGAAGGTGCTCTACACCGTCGACAACCCCGGCAACGTCGCTCTCGCCGCCAACCTGACGATGAGCGCGGCCACCTGGTTCGGCGTCCCCGTCACCGCCGAGCGCGGCGGCAGCATCCCGGTGCTGCTGCCCGGCAACTCCGCGACCTACGAGTTCGAGCTGCCGGGCATCGCGCAGTGGGGCTACCTCAACCCGAGCGCGCTCCTGAATCCTTTCGTCGACGCCTCGGATGCCGCGCTCCAGGTGCCCGTCGCGCCCGTCTCCCGCGACACCGTCGTGCTCGTCCTGCCCTGGAGCGTCGTGATCCTCGTCGCGCTCATCGTGGCGGTCGTCCTCTTCGTGCGCCGGCGTCGCCGTCGTGACGACGAGGCCGCCCGGGAATGGATCGCCTACACGGAGAGCCAGGCGGCCGCCGCAGCGGAGGCGAGGCTGCGCGCCGCCTCCGGGGCGGTCGACGAATGACCGCCGTCCGGCGCACGCCGTGGGCCGTCGCGCTGCTGGGCACGGTCGCCCTCTTCACCCTGCTGCCGATCGCGGGGCTCGGGGCCCGTGCCGACGACGGCGTCGACGACAGCGGCAACGTGTCGGTGACGGTCGTCGACGGATCGACCCCGTCGCCCAGCCCGTCGTCCACCGCGAGCCCGCGGCCCACGACCCCTCCCGCTCCCGGATCGTCGTCGACGTCCGGTGGGTCCGGCGGCGGGGGAGCGGCCGGCGGCGCGTCGGGAGGCTCGGCGCCGGGCGGCACCGGCGCAGCCGACGACGTCAGCATCGCCGGCATGGTCTACATCGGGGGGATCAACTCCTCGGTCGCCCTCTCACCCGACCCCGGCAGCGGTGAGGTGACGCTGTGGCTGACCGTGCGCAACGCCTCCACCAGCACGATCGACCTGACGGTGGACTTCTGGATGGAGAGCGTGCTGTTCGGCGTCCCGCTCGATCAGACGCGCGGTGTCGCGGTTCCGGCGCTGCAGCCGGCCGAGGTCCGGGTCGTCTCCACCCGCCTGCACGGCGCCGGACAGTGGGGCCTGGTCGACACCCACGCGACGGTCACCCCGCCGGCGACCGTGGACGGCACGGCGCTGACGCCGGTCACCCGCGACGCGCTGGTCTTCGTCTTCCCGTGGGTGAGCGTGCTCGTCGCGGCCGTGATCGTCATCGGGCTGCTCGCGTGGCGCGCGGTCGCCCTCGCCCTCGCCGCCGAGCCGTCGGCGGAGGCCGCGGCATGACGCTGTTCGAGGAGCGGACCCAGATCGTCGCCCCGGCCCCGGCGGCACCGGCGAGCCCGCCGCCCCCGCGCCGCCCCCGTCGGATGCCGCGGCCGATCCCGCAGTACGCGCCGCTCACCGCGGGGCAGGCGCTCGCGCGCGGCATCCTGGCGCTCGTCGCCGCGCTCGCGCTCGCCTTCGTGTTCCACCTGCTGATCCTCAGCCACGTCCTCCACTTCGCGGCGCAGCAGCAGCTCTCCGACACGTATCGCGCGCAGCTCGCCGCCGGAACGGCGCCGGTGAGCGAGGGCGACTTCGACGACGTCCTGCTCGCCGACGGCGTGCCCGTCGGGATCATCGAGATCCCGCGCCTGGGCATCAGGGAGGTCATCTCCGAGGGCACCTCCTCGGGGGTGCTGGCCGGCGGCCCCGGACACCGCCGCGACACGGTCCTGCCCGGACAGGTGGGGGTGAGCGTCGTCATGGCTCGTGCCGCGGCGTTCGGCGGGCCCTTCGGCCGGTTGCAGTCGCTCCAGCCGGGCGACACGTTCGAGGTCCGCACCGGCCAGGGGGCGAACACCTTCGAGGTGCTCGGCGTGCGCTACGCCGGCGACCCCACCCCGCCGGCCCCGGCGCGCGGGGAGAGCCGTCTCATCCTCATGACCGCGCGCGGGGCTCCGTACGTCCCGACGGGCATCGCCTACGTCGACGCGACGCTCACCTCCCCGGCGCAGCCGGCCGGTGCCCGCCAGACGACGCCCGTGACGCTGGCGCCGTCGGACCGGGCGATGGCCACCGACATCTCCACCGTGTGGGCGCTCGTGTTCGCCCTGCAGTTCCTCGTCGCCGCCGAGGTGGCCGCGGTCTGGGCGTTTCGTCGGGTGGGCGCGCAGAAGACCTGGATCGTCTTCGTGCCGGTCCTCCTCCTCGCGAGCGTCTTCGTCTGCGATCAGCTCGTCCGCCTCCTTCCCAACCTCCTCTGACTCGGAGCCCCCCATGTCTGACGACGTCGAACCGTCCCGCGCGGCCCACCGCGCCGAGCGGGCGAACCGCCCCCGCTTCCTCGGCCGCACGAGCGGACGTGCGCCCGCCCCGTCGGAACTGGTGATGGCAGGCGGCGAGTTCGCCCTCTCTCCCGCGCCGGGCGGAGCCGTCGTGGTCGGCGGCGCTCCGGCGATGCACGCGGATGCCGTCGGCGCGACGGCGGTCCCGGTGCCGCCGTCGCAGCTCGAGGCCCGCGCCATCTCGGCCTGGTTCGGCGACCATCAGGTGCTCCACGACGTGTCGCTGCAGATGCCCGCCGGCCAGGTGACGGCCCTCATCGGCCCGTCCGGCTGCGGAAAATCGACGTTCCTGCGCATCCTCAACCGCATGCACGAACTGGTGCCCTCGGCATCCCTCGCCGGTGAGGTGCTGCTGGACCACGACGACATCTACGACGCCGGCCACCGTCTCGTGGATGCCCGCAAGAAGATCGGCATGGTCTTCCAGAAGCCCAACCCCTTCCCGGCCATGTCGATCTACGACAACGTCGTCGCGGGCCTGAAGCTCGCGGGCATCCGTGCCAGTCGCAGTGAGAAGGACATGCTCGTCGAGACCTGCCTCACGAAAGCGGGACTGTGGCGGGAGCTGAAGGACCGTCTGCGTGCGCCCGGCGGCGGCCTGTCGGGCGGGCAGCAGCAGCGCCTGTGCATCGCGCGCTCCCTCGCCGTGCGGCCGCGGGTGCTCCTGATGGACGAGCCGTGCTCGGCGCTGGACCCGACCTCCACGCGCGTCATCGAGGAGACGATGACCGAGCTCGCGCGCGAGGTCACGATCGTCATCGTCACCCACAACATGCAGCAGGCGCAGCGGGTCTCCCAGCAGTGCGCGTTCTTCCTCGCCTCGCAGGGCCAGCCCGGCCACATCGTCGAGCACGGCGACACCGACGCGATGTTCTCCTCCCCGATCGACCCGCGCACCTTCGACTACGTCAACGGCCGCTTCGGCTGAGCGCGATGCGGGCGGGCGGATGGTGGTCGCCGCGCGACGGGATGTTGATCGCCGTCGCCGGGGCTCTGATCGCGGTGTTCGTCGGCGGAGTGATCGCCCACGCCGAGACGCCGCGTCCGCCCGCGCCCCTCGCGTCCTCGGCGAGCGGTCCGGTCGAGCCGGTCGCCCCGGTCGAGGAGGTCGCTCCGGTCGTCACGGCTCCCGCCGCACGCGTCGACCCCGCGTGGCTCGCCCGCACCGCCGCGGCCACCGGCATCCCCGCCCGCGCCCTGCGGGCCTACGCGGGCGCCCAGCTCACGGTCGCCGCCGAACAGCCCTCGTGCGGGCTGGGGTGGAACACCGTCGCCGCGATCGGGGCGATCGAGTCCGACCACGGGCGGCACGGGGGAGCGGTGCTGGGCGAGGACGGCCGCTCGACGCCCGCGATCCGGGGGCCCGCGCTGGACGGCGACGGCGTGGCGGCGATCGCGGACACCGACGGCGGGCGGTGGGACGGCGACGCAGTGTGGGACCGCGCGGTCGGCCCGATGCAGTTCATCCCCGATACGTGGGCACGCTGGGGCGGCGACGCCGACGGCGACGGCATCGCCGATCCGAACCAGATCGACGACGCGGCGCTCGCGACGGCGCGCTACCTCTGCGGTGCGGGCACGATGACGGATGCCGACGGGTGGCGGGCGGCCGTGTTCGCGTACAACCACCTCGACGTCTACGTCGACGATGTCGCCGCCCTCGCGAACCGCTACTCCGCGGCCGCCGCGCGCGCCGCGCGCCTCAGCGCAGCACCTCGACCAGCACCACCCACGACACGAACAGCGCCGAGACGATCGCCGCGATCGCCCCGACCGCCAGCCAGACCAGTCCGCCGCCGGATCCCGTCAGCGCGATGATCCCGCCCGCCGCGTACAGCAACGGCGTGACGAAGGCGACCGCGGCCTTGCCCACCCGCAGGCGGTTCTCCGGGTGATGGTTCTGGAAGATGCGCACCGCCGCGACGGCGGCGAAGACCGTCGTGAGGGCGGCCGCGCCCACGACGACCGCGCCGTATGCGGTGATCGTCAGATCCGGGAACAGCCCCACGGCGCACACGATGCTCGCGAGGATCAGCCCCGCGATCCCCGACGCGACACGGGACGTCAGGGATGCCGCCGTGATGACGACCTGGATGTTCACGCTGGCCGCGACGATGACCAGACCGGCCAGTGCGGCGGTCGCGCCGAGCATCGCGACGTTGTACTCGTGCCAGTTCTCCAGCGCATCCATGCTCGCAGGATAGTGGCCGCCGGCCGCCGTCACATGGCTCGGCGGGCATGCGCCGCTCTCTAGGATGGGGAGGTGGGCGCGGCATCCGAGTGCCCGTCGACATGTCTTCAGGAGTTCCACACGTGGCGCTGATCGTCCAGAAGTACGGCGGCTCGTCCGTCGCCGACGCCGAGAGCATCAAGCGGGTCGCGAAGCGCATCGTCGACGCCCGACGCGCCGGGCACGACGTCGTCGTGGCCGTCAGTGCGATGGGCGACACGACCGACGAGCTGATCGACCTCGCCGCGCAGGTCGCTCCCATCCCGGCGCCGCGCGAGCTCGACATCCTGCTGAGCTCGGGCGAGCGCATCTCGATGGCGCTGCTGGCGATGGCGATCCACTCGATGGGCTTCGAGGCACGCTCGTTCACCGGCAGCCAGGCCGGCATGATCACGACCGCCGACCACGGCTCGGCACGCATCGTCGACGTCACGCCCGTGCGGCTGCGCGAGGCGCTGGACGAAGGGGCCATCGTCATCGTCGCGGGCTTCCAGGGCTTCAACCGCGACACCCGCGACATCACGACGCTCGGTCGCGGCGGCTCCGACACGACCGCCGTGGCGCTCGCCGCCGCCCTCGACGCCGACGTCTGCGAGATCTACAGCGACGTCGACGGCATCTTCACCGCCGACCCCCGCGTCGTGCCGAAGGCCCGCAAGCTCGAGGTCGTGTCCGCCGAGGAGATGCTCGAGCTCGCCGCCAACGGCGCCAAGGTGCTCTACATCCGCGCCGTCGAGTACGCCCGCCGGCACGGCGTCATGATCAACGCCCGCTCCACGTTCAGCTCCGGCCGCGGCACCTTCGTGCTCGGCCCCGGCATGACCGTCCCCGAAAGCCTCGCTCCCGACAGCACAGAGGAGTCCCCCATGGAAGAGCCCATCGTCGCCGGTGTCGCCACCGATCTCGGCCAGGCCAAGATCACCGTCATCGGCGTGCCGGACGTTCCCGGCAAGGCGGCCGAGATCTTCACGGTGATCGCCAAGTCGGGGGCCAACGTCGACATGATCGTCCAGAACGTGTCCGCCGCGGCCACGGGCCGCACCGACATCTCCTTCACGCTGCCCAAGTCGGATGCCGCCACCGCCCTGCGGGCGCTCGCCGCCGAGCAGGCCGGCATCGGGTTCGAGAGCCTCGTGCACGACGACCAGATCGGCAAGCTCTCCGTCGTCGGCGCCGGCATGCGCACCCACTCGGGCGTCTCGGCGACGCTGTTCGAGGCGCTGTCGACCGCGGGCGTGAACATCGAGATGATCTCGACCTCGGAGATCCGCATCTCGGTCGTGCTGCGCGGCGACGACCTCGCCCAGGCCGCCCGCGTCGTGCACACGGCCTTCGGCCTGGACAGCGACACCGAGGCCACGGTCTACGCCGGCACCGGCCGCTGACGGCCCCATCACACGGCGTCGCGCCCGGAGCGGGCCGTCCGCCCCACACGGGCCGATATGGCGGGCATCCGCCGCCCTTCGGCAGATCGCCTGCGCTCGGCCGGCGATAGAATCACTCAACCCCACCTCTCTCGCAAGGATCCCTCATGACCCGCATCTCTGACTCAGGACTGAACGTCGCCGTCGTCGGCGCCACCGGACAGGTCGGCACGGTCATGCGCGAGATTCTCGCCGAGCGCTCGTTCCCGATCCGCGAGTTGCGGCTGTTCGCGACGGCCCGCTCGGCCGGCACGGCCGTCGAGTTCGGCGGCGAGACCGTCATCATCGAAGACATCGCCACGGCGGATCCGACCGGCATCGACGTCGCCCTGTTCAGCGCGGGTGCCACCGGCTCGCGGGCGCACGCCCCGCGCTTCGCCGAGGCCGGCGCGATCGTCATCGACAACTCGAGCGCGTGGCGGATGGACCCCGACGTCCCGCTCGTGGTCAGCGAGGTCAACCCGCACGCGACGGTGAACCCGCCCAAGGGCATCATCGCCAACCCCAACTGCACCACGATGGCCGCCATGCCCGTCCTCAAGCCCCTGGATGCCGCCGCAGGCCTGGAACGCCTGATCGTCAGCACCTACCAGGCCGTGTCGGGCTCGGGCCTCGCGGGCGCGCAGGAGCTGCTCGGCCAGGTCGAGGGCGTGCTGGCCCAGGGCCACACGCTCGATCTCGTCCACGACGGATCGGCCGTCGACTTTCCACAGCCCGAGAAGTACATCGCCCCGATCGCGTTCGACGTCATCCCCTTCGCGGGCAACCTCGTCGACGACGGCGACAACGAGACCGACGAGGAGAAGAAGCTCCGCAACGAGAGCCGCAAGATCCTCGAGCTGCCCGAGCTCCGCGTCGCCGGCACGTGCGTGCGCGTGCCCGTCTTCACCGGCCACTCGCTCTCGATCCACGCGGAGTTCCGCGACGACATCACCCCCGAGCGGGCCCGCGAGATCCTGGCATCCGCTCCCGGGGTCGCGCTGGAGGAGGTGCCGACGCCGCTGCAGGCCGCCGGCAACGACCCGAGCTACGTCGGCCGCATCCGCGCCGACCAGTCCGCGCCCGAGGGCAAGGGCCTCGTGCTGTTCATCAGCAACGACAACCTGCGCAAGGGCGCCGCGCTCAACGCCGTGCAGATCGCCGAGCTCGTCGCCGCCCGCCTCACCGCGACGACCGTCTGACGCCACGGCGCACGCCCGCGGTATCCGTGGAATTGAGCGCGGGCGAAAGAACGGCGAGAGTTCACGGCGAGGGATGCCGCGGCACGCGGAGACCGTGCAAAACGGCACCTAGACTGGATCATTGTGAGTGAACCCGTCGACGTCGTCCTGATCGGCGGTGGCATCATGAGTGCCACCCTCGGAACCCTGCTGACGCAGTTGCAGCCGGACTGGAAGATCGTGGTGCTCGAGCGGCTCAGCGATGTCGCCGAGGAGTCCTCCAACGCCTGGAACAACGCCGGCACCGGTCACGCGGCGCTCTGCGAGCTCAACTACATGCCGGAGGCCGCAGACGGCTCCGTCGACCCGGCCAAGGCCATCGCGATCAACGAGCAGTTCCAGCAGAGTCGCCAGCTGTGGTCCAGCCTGGTGGAGCGCGGCGTCCTGGACGGCCCGTCCACCTTCATCAACGCGACCCCGCACATGACCTTCGTGCGCGGGGAGAAGGATGTCGCGTACCTCAAGAAGCGCTACGAGGCGCTGCGCACGCAGCCGCTGTTCGAGGGCATCGAGTACTCCGAGGACTCCCGCGTCATCAACCAGTGGGCGCCGCTGCTGATGCAGAAGCGGAAGAAGGCCGACGAGCCGTTCGCCGCCACGCGCGTGCCGGCCGGCACCGACGTCGACTTCGGCTCGCTCACGCGCCAGCTCTTCTCCCACCTGCAGGAGCAGGGCGTGGAGGTCGTGACCAACCGCGAGGTGCGAAAGCTCCGCAAGAACGCCGACGGCACCTGGAAGGTGTCGTACCGCCACACGCTCGGGCGCACGCCCGGCAGCTTCTCGGCGCGGTTCGTTTTCGTGGGCGCCGGCGGCTGGGCCATCAAGCTCCTGCAGTCCTCGCGCATCCCCGAGATCTCCGGCTACGGCGTCTTCCCGATCGGCGGGCAGTGGCTGAAGACCTCGAACCCCGCGATCGTCGCGCAGCACAAGGCGAAGGTGTACTCGCAGGCCTCGGTCGGCGCGCCGCCCATGTCGGTGCCCCACCTCGACACGCGCGTCGTCGACGGCGAGGCCTCGCTGCTGTTCGGCCCGTTCGCGACCTTCAGCCCGAAGTTCCTCAAGAACGGTCGCATCACCGACATCGTCGCGCAGGTGCGCCCCGGCAACATCGGCCCGATGCTCAAGGTCGCCGTCGACAACCCCGGGCTCATCAAGTACCTCGTCAGCGAGCTGCTGAAGAACCACAAGAAGAAGGTCGACTCGCTCCGCGACTTCATGCCCACCGCGAAGGACGAGGACTGGGAGCTGCTCCAGGCCGGCCAGCGCGCACAGGTCATGAAGAAGGACCCGCAGAAGGGCGGCGTCCTGCAGTTCGGCACCGAGGTCGTCACCTCCGCGGACGGCTCGATCGCGGGACTGCTGGGTGCCTCCCCGGGGGCGTCGACCGCGGCATCCATCATGCTCGGCCTTCTCAAGACGTGCTTCCCCGACCGCATCGCCGAGTGGGAGCCGGAGCTGCGGGCGCTCATCCCGAGCTACGGCTCGACGCTCAACGGCGACCCGGCTGCCGCGGACGCGTCGCTGACCGCGACCTCCGCCGTGCTGGGCATCAACCGCTGACCCGCGGCATCCCCCTCGCATGGCCAAGCTCTATTTCCGCTACGGAGCGATGAACTCCGGTAAGTCGACGGCGCTGCTGCAGGCCGCGTTCAACTACGAGGAACGCGGACAGCACGTCCTTCTGGCCAAGCCGGAGATCGACACGAAGGGTGCCGACCAGATCTCCAGCCGGCTCGGGGTGGCGCGCGAGGTCGACTTCCTCATCGCTCCGGATGCCGATCTGCGTGCGCTCGTCGCCGAGCACGCCGCCCGCTACGACGGCGCGGTCGCCTGCCTGCTCATCGACGAGGCCCAGTTCCTGACGCCGGAGCAGGTCGACGACCTGTTGCGGATCGTGGTCGACGACGGCATCCCTGCTCTCGCGTACGGCATCCGTACGGACTTCCAGACCCGTGCCTTCCCGGGCTCTGCGCGCCTGCTCGAGCTCGCGCACAGCCTCGAAGAGCTGAAGACGATCTGCCGGTGCGGGAGGAAGGCGCTGTTCAACGCGCGGCTGGTGGGCGGGCGGTTCGTCTTCGACGGCGATCAGGTCGCGATCGACGAGCTGTCGCACGAGAAGGTGACCTACGAGTCGATGTGCGCGGAGTGCTATCTGCGCGAGTCGGGCGGCCGCCTCAGCTGACGGCGTCGCGCGACGCGCCGCGGCGTCGGGGGAGCGGCACGAGCATCGACGTCGTCCGGCGGTAGTCGGCGTATTCCGGATACTTGCTCGCCGAGATCGACTCGGTGAACACGGTCGAACCCAGAAACAGCAGGGTCAGCAGCACGGCGCCGACGATGGTGGGATTGACCAGCCCGCCCCAGAAGCCCGCGCCCGCGACGACCGCCGACGTCGCCCCGATCGCGTAGAAGACCCACCACTGCGCCTGTTCGAAGAAGAAGTTCGGATGCCGGCTGTAGGCGAACAGCCCGCGTGTGAGGAACCCGGTCGCCTCTCCCCGCGCTTTGGCGCGATGGAACTCCCACTGCTGCTGGTCGGCGACGGTCTCTCCACTCAGCAACCCGAGGAAGAGCAGGGCCAGGATGACGTCTGCGGGTGCCAGCGGGGCGGGATGCTGCCAGGCCGTCCAGGCGGGCAGGGTGATGAGCACCAGGAGCGTCATCTGGTACAGGACGATGAACAGCAGGTTGAAGAGCTGGAAGAGTGCGGCCGGCATGCGCGCGCGGAGGATCGCCCACCGGTAGTCCTCGACTCCCGAATATCCACCCTTGCGGGCGAAGTTGAACGTCAGCCGGGCGCCCCACGCCGTGACCAGCACGGCCATCAGCACGAGTCTCGCGGCATCCTGACCCGACGCGAGCCCGGCCGCGGCGAAGATCCAGACGTACACGACGGGGACGATCGACCACAGCCGGTCGACCCACGACGTGTCGCGGGTGAGGAGGGAGGCGATCCAGCAGAAGGCCGACGCGAGCGCGGCGACGACGATGACGGCCAGAAGCGGGTCCATTCTCCGAGCGTAGGGCCGGAGTCCGACACGGCGAGGATTTTTGCCGGTCCGTCCGACGTGCGCTAATGTGGCCTGACCATATAGGAAGCGGCGGGAGGCGACGATGACGGAGAACGCTCCGGCGCGCGCATGGCGTGTGGTGCTCGAGAAGATCGAGGCCGATCTGCTGAGCGGGGCCCTCGGCCCCGGCGACCGGCTGTCGCCCGAGCGCGAGCTCGCCGCGACCCTCGGCGTCGGGCGCTCCAGCGTGCGTGAAGCGCTGCGCGTGCTCGAGGTCATGGGGCTCATCCGCACCGCGACGGGCTCCGGTCCGACGGCGGGCGCGATCGTGACGGCGACGCCGCACGGCGGTCTCGCCCAGCTGCTGCGCCTGCAGGTGGCCGCGCAGGGCTTCCCGATCCCCGACGTGTACGAGACGCGGCTCCTGCTGGAGGAGTGGGCGGTCGCGCATCTGGCCGATCTCGACGAGCCCGATCTGGCCGAGGCGCGCGCGACGCTCAAGGCGATGGAGGATGCCGGCCTCACGGCCGACGACTTCCTCGCGCTCGACGCCCAGTTCCACCTGCGCCTGACGGATGCCGCGGGCAACGTGGTCGTCGCCGCCACGATGGCGGGCCTGCGCACCACCATCGAGAGCTACATCCGTGCCGGCGCCCGCCGGATCGATGATTGGGACGCCACGGTCGCGCGGCTGCACCGCGAGCACGGCGACATCCTCGCCGCCATCGATGACGGCGACGCCGCGCGTGCCCGCGACCTGGTGCGGGCACACATCACGGCCTACTACGCCGACGCGGGCATGCCCGCGCCCTCCGACGCCGTCGTCCCGACCGAGGGCTGAGCCTCCGCCCGCGGGGCGTCAGCGCAGCGGGAGCGTCGGGATCAGCGCCGTGAGGTATTCGACGGTGTGCTCCCAGCCGTCGACCGCCTGGCAGGTCACGCCCATCGCGAGCACCGGGTAGTCGTTGCCGTGCTCGTCCAGACGGTCGCCGACGAAGAGCATGTCGTCGAGCGGGATGCCGGTGACCTCGGCGAGCTTGCGCATGCCGTAGGCCTTGTCGATGCCGCGGTGGGTGATGTCGACCGAGGTGGAGCCGCCGGAGCGGACCTCGAGGTCGGGGATGCGAGCCGCGACGGCGTCGCGAAGCGCGTTCTTCTTCTCGCCCGTCGGGTCCCAGGCCATCTTGGCCTCGAGCGGGGCGGTCTGTCCGAGCGCCGAGAACGTGATCTGGGAGCCGCGATCCTCGAGGATGTCTCCCCAGGGCTCGCCCTCCCACAGTCCGAGGCGCTGGGCCTCCTCCTGTACAGCGGCGAGGGCGCGGGACTTCTCGTCCTCCGTCAGGGCGTGCGCGTACACCGTGCGCACTCCGTCCGCCTCGAGCCGGTAGTACTGCGTGCCGCACGTGGGCATGAGGTGGAACCGGTCCAGCGTGGCCGCATCGGCGGCCGGGAGCCGGTCGACGACCTGCGTCTGGAACTGCTGCAGCTGCCCGCCGGAGATGATCGCCACCTCGACGCGTGCAGCGAGGTCGAGGAGCAGATCGCCGATGCGCGCATCGATCGCGCTCTTGGACGGCGCGAGGGTGTCGTCGAGATCGAAGGCGATCAGGCGCGGGGTGGTCATCGGGTGTGCTCCCATCCGGTGAGTGAGCCACGAGAGGCTCCGCCTGACGATACAGGCGGAGCCTCTCTGCTGTCGGGGTGACAGGATTTGAACCTGCGGCCTCTTCGTCCCGAACGAAGCGCGCTACCAAGCTGCGCCACACCCCGTGGCAACCCCCCGAGTCTACCCCGGCAGGGGCCGTGCTGACGAATCGAGAGGGCCATCGATTGCGTCGCGGGCGCGCAGGGTGAGCACCGAGGCCTCCGGACGGCATCCGAAGCGCACCGGCGCGTAGATCGAGTGTCCGAGTCCCGCCGACACGTTCAACGGGACGCGGCGACCGGCGGCGCTCCAGCTGCTGAGGCCGCGCGCCTGGTCGAGCGGGATGTCGCAGTTCGCGACGATCGCCGACCGCGAGAAGGGGACCCGCACCTGTCCGCCGTGCGTGTGGCCCGCGAAGATCGCCTCGGCTCCCAACTCGACGAAGCGGTCGAGCACGCGGCGGTACGGGGCGTGGGTGACGCCGACCGCGAGGTCGGGGGCGGGCGAGCGCCGGAAGGCGCGCGGGCGTCGAGCGGCGTCGAGAGCATCGGGGAGGGCCGACAGGTCGTCCCACTCGCGGTGCGCGTCGCTGACGCCGAACGTCTCGAGGCGCAGGCCCGCCACCTCCAGCATCGCGGCCGTGTTGTTGAGATCGGTCCAGCCCAGCTCGTCCGTGAAGTACGCGTTCATCGCGGCCGTGTCGAGCCGCTCCGCGCGGTGCGGACGTGAGGACGGCCCCTGGAAGTAGCGCAGCGGGTTGCGCGCCGACGGACCCGTGACGTCGTTCGAGCCGTGCACGAAGACGCCCGCGACGGAGCGGAGAGGAGCGAAAGCGGTGCGGATGCCGCGCAGCCCGTCGGCGTGACCCAGGTTGTCGCCGGTGTTCACGACGAGGTCGGGCTGGATCGCCTCGGCCAGGCGCGCGATCCACTCCTGCTTGCGGTGCTGCCAGGGCGCCATGTGCGCATCCGACAGATGGAGCACGGTGATCGACGGCGAGCCGACCGGAAGGATCGCGAGCTCATGGCGGCGCACCGTGAACAGGAACCGCTCGATGCACGTGCCCCAGACGGTCGCCCCGACGGCGACCGCCCCCGCCGCCGAGACGGCAGCGAGGGCGGTACGACCGGGCGTCACGAACGTCCGCCGCAGTTCTTCGCCTGATACTGGACGGTCACCTGCGCGCCACGGCTCACCACGGTTCCGGCGGCCGGGTCGGTCCCCGTCACGGTCCCGTCGTCGCTGGCCGTGGGGGAGACGGTGCACTGACCGGTGACGGCGAAGCCGGCGGCCTTCAACGTGTCCTGGGCGTCCTTCCAGGTCGTGAACCCGCCCGGCACCGCCACGCCCTGGCCGTTGCTCGGACGGATCGTCACCGTCGTGCCACCCGCCACGCGACCGGCGCCGGGGTCCTGCTGGATGATCGTGCCGGCCGCTTCCGTGCCGTCCACCGCGTCGCCGACCGTGACCGAGAACCCGGCCGTCTGCAGCGTCTGGGTGGCCCGGTCTACCGTCATGCCGATCACCGAGGGGAGGTCGGCCAGCTGGCGCTTCGTGAGCGCGGCGTCGGGGCCGGGGAACGCGTCTCCGCCGAACTTCGCGTTGGCGGCGCCCTGCATGGCGGGCCAGATCGAGTTGCGGATGCGCGAGAGGACATAGCCGTTCTCGTAGTGGTCGCTCAGGAGCGCGTCGCCCTCCACGTTGCCGACCCAGACCACGGTCGCGACCTTCGTCGACGAGCCGTCCATCCAGGTGTGCAGGTACTCGTGGATACCGGTCTTGCCGAACACCGGGACGCCGTCGCCGATCCGTGCGCCGGAACCCGTGCCGCTCATGACGCCCTCGAGCGTATACGCGGCGGTGTTCGCCACGGCCTCGCTCATGGCGGGGGAGCAGTTCGTCTGCGGCGTGATGTCGTTGCCGTCCGCGTCGAGGGCCTTGTCGATGGACTTCGGCTGGCAGAGCACGCCCTTCGCGGCGATCGAGGCGTAGACCTCGGCCATGTCCAGCGGCGCGACGGGCTGGTCGCCGAGCACGTTGTACGCGAGGTTCGTCTGATCGAGCGGGCTGCCGTCACCCATCATGACGCCCATCTTCATCGCGAGCTGGTTCGTCGAGCAGACCGAGATCTTCTCGGCCATCGTGAGGAAGCCCGAGTTCAGCGAGTCGCGGGTGAAGTTGTAGACCGTGCCGGTGTAGCCGGGGTTGTTCTCGAAGTTGCCGACCTGTCCGCCGCCGCTGTTACCGGCGACCACGTTCTGGATCGTGCCGTTGCACTGGTCGATCTTCTTGGCTCCGACGCGCCCGTTGAGGGTCTCGTTGACGGAGTGTCCCTGCTCCAGCCAGTTCAGCAGGCTGAAGACCTTGTAGGTCGATCCGGCCGAATGTCCGCCGCCGCCGCCGTTGATGGCACGCACGTTGTAGTTGACCTGGGTCGTGGGACCGTTGGTCGCGGCATCCTCGATCGAGTACGGACGGTTCTGGACCATCGACAGGATGCGGCCGGTACCCACCTCCACCTGCACGCCGGAGGCGCCGAGGTTCATGTAGTCGACGGTCGCCGGGACGATCGAGATCGCGTTGAGCCCGTCCTGCTGGAGAGTCGGGTCGAGCGTCGTGTAGATCTTCATCCCGCCGCGCCGGAGGTTGGCGGCGCGCGTGTCGTCATCGTCGCCGAAGGCGGGGTCGGTCAGCAGGATGGTGCGCACGTACTCGCAGAAGAACTCCGCGCCGGCCGCCGTCTGGCAGCCCTGCGTGCGGTCGGTGATCTTGGGCTCGATCGGCGAGGCCTTCGCGGCGTCGTACTCCTCCTGGGAGATCTTGCCGTTGTCGAGCATCCGGCCCAGGACGTAGTTGCGACGCTCGAGCGTCAGCGCGTAGCCGTCGGCGGCGCTGTTGACGGGATTGCCCGCCTTGTCGGTCGTCGAGCCGTCGGGGCGGTCGATGCGGTACACGTTCGGCGCCTGCACCATGCCGGCGATGGTCGCGGCCTGCGCGATGGTGAGGTCGGCGGCCGAGACGCCGAAGTAGTGCTGCGCAGCGGCTCCGATGCCGTAGACGAGGCCACCGAAGTTCGTGATGTTGAGGTAGCCGAGGAGGATCTCGTCCTTCGAGTACATCTTCTCCAGCTGGATGGCGTAGCGCATCTCCTGGAGCTTGCGCTGGTAGCCCTCGGCGCCCTCGTTGGCGGTCGTCGTGGCGTAGCAGGCGCTCACTTCGTCGTCGTTGGTGGCCTTGCGCTCGCAGTTCTGCTGCAGCACGTTCTTGACGTACTGCTGGGTGATCGAGGATCCACCGCGGTTGGAGCCGCTGGAGGCGTTGCCGACGAGCGCGCTCACGGTGCCGAGGAGGTCGACGCCGCCGTGCGTGTAGAAGTTCTTGTCCTCGCTGGAGATGATCGCGTCGTACATGACCGGGTTGACCTGGTCGAACGTAACCGGGATGCGGTTCTGGTCGTAGAACTCCGCCATCAGCATGTCGTTGCCGTTGGCATCCTTGCGGTACATCTCGGTCGGCAGCATCAGCGGGTCGATCTGCAGGAAGCCCGGCATGTTCTCGAACGTGTCGAGAGCGCTCGAGGCCGCGTACCCGGAGACCGCGATCGCGGGAGTCACTGTCGCGGTGATGAGGATGCCGGCGACAGCGCTCAGACCGACGAGTCCCGCGAGGCCACCGAGCACACCGGTGGCCGTCCGTTTGAGTTGGGGCATAGGCTTGATGGTAAGGGACAACCCTGGGGGATCCCTCGGTGCGCCGGGGCGCGCCCCCCGCTCCATCGCACCGATTCCGGGAGTTCGCATGACCACGTGGGAGTACCTCACGACGCCCCTGTTGATCCACAACACGGCCGCCATCCTGAACAACTGGGGCAAGCAGGGGTGGGAGCTCGTGCAGGTCGTGCCGGGGCCGGAAGGCGGACTGGTCGCCTACTTCAAGCGGCCGGTCGGCGGCGGCGCCGCCAACGGCGGGCTCGGAGCCGCGGCCGTGGCCGCCCAGCAGTTCGGGGAGGACGCGTGAGCATCGCCGCCCGCCTGAGCGAGCTCGGCATCGAGCTGCCCGCCGTCGTGCCGCCGGTCGCCGCGTACGTGCCCGCCGTCGTCCACGGCGATCTCGTCTACACGTCGGGCCAGCTGCCCATGATCTCCGGCGCGCTTCCGGCGACGGGCAAGGTCGGCGAGGGGGAGGGGCTCGTCGCGGCATCCGAGGCGCAACGTCTCGCGCGGCAGAGCGCGCTGAACGCCCTGGCGGCCGCCGCCGCGGCGGTCGGCGACCTCGAACGCCTCACCGGTGTCGTCAAGCTCACCGGCTTCGTCGCGTCGGTCCCGGACTTCACCGGGCAGCCCGGCGTGATCAACGGAGCGAGCGAGGTCCTCGGCGAGATCTTCGGCGAGGCCGGCCGACACGCACGATCAGCGGTCGGCGTGCCCGTCCTTCCCCTCGACAGCCCCGTCGAGGTCGAGGTCGTCTTCTCCTTCGCCTGACCCGTGCCCAGGGGGAGGCGTCGGCGATGACGCACTTCCGCCGGGCCGTGAATTAGGTTAGCCTCACCTAAGAGCTTGGTGAGAGCCGGGGCGGCGACTGTTGGTAGCGGCAGCCGCCCCGGCGCCTCATCGGCTCATCGAGCGCCCGCACGTGTGCGGGCGCCGCACCGAGTGCCGAGAGGCACTCCAACCCTACTGATTGGAGTACTCCCTCATGTCCCGTACCCTGCGAAAGCGCACGATGGCCGCCTCGATCGCCGGCCTCACGCTCGCCCTCGTCGGACTCGTCGGCGTCCCCGCGTTCGCGGCGACCGGCCTGAGCCCGGCGCCGTCCGCGGATGCCGCCGGCAACCGCTACTTCGTCGACGGCGACAGCACGACGACGACCGTCACCGGCCTCGCCGCCAACACCGACTACTACGTCGGCCTGTGCTCGAACACCAGCTATCTCTTCGGCATCCCCGCGTGCGCCGGCTTCCAGACCGTGACGACGGACGCCTCGGGTGCGTTCACCGCCACCGTCGCCCTGGAGAGCAACGGCGCCAACACGCACGCCTCCGCACCCGGACAGCCCGCGACGGTGAACTGCACCGCCACCAACGCGTGCGCGATCAAGGTCGCGACCCACGGCACCAGCAAGCAGATCGTCGACCAGAGCGTCTCGTTCCGCGTCGAGCAGTAGTCGCACCCCCCTCCCCGGACGGGTGGGGCCGGTCGCCGCGACCGTGTCCCCACTGCGGCGCGCCCCGGCGCCGGTCCCACCCGTCCTCCCCTTCTCC
>NZ_JBXAFF010000033.1:0-31924 GCF_058792815.1 Microbacterium sp. MPR-TSA4 | reverse complement strand
CCCCCCCCGCCCCGGCCGCACCCGCCCTCGACCCCCCTGCGGGGCCGTTCCAGTTCCAGACGAGAGCGCTCATGACCTTCCTCCCCGCCGCCGCTCCCGGTGCCGCCGACGCGATCGACGGCTTCCCCACCGTCGACGCGCTGCGCGCCGATCTGCAGGAGCTGTGCCGAGCGCATCCCGACCGGGCGACGGCATCGGTCATCGGACACTCGCGCGAGGGTGCGCCCATCGACGTGATCACCATCGGCGACGGGCCGGCGCAGGTCGTGGTCGCGGCCGGCGTGCACCCCAACGAGCCGATCGGCTTCCGCACCGTCCAGCGGCTCGCCCGCCTGCTGCTCACCGAGCCCGAGCACTCCCGCGGCGCGACGTGGCATCTCGTCCCGTGCGCCGACCCCGACGGCACGCGGCTCAACGAGGGCTGGTTCGCCCCGCCGCTTCGCCGGGCGGACTACTACCGCGGCTTCTACCGGCCGGCGCCGTCCGAGCAGGTGGAGTGGTCGTTCCCCTTCGCCTACCGGGGGGCGCGCTTCGACGCCCCGATCCCCGAGACGCTCGCCCTGATGGGGCTGTTCGACCGCGTCCGGCCGGACGTGTTCGTCGGCCTGCACAACGGCGAGTTCGGCGGCGTCTACTTCTACACCAACGACGCCGACCCCGCGCTCGCCCGCGAGCTCAGCGCGATCCCCGCCGCGTTCGGGCTGCCGCTGGATGTCGGAGAGCCCGAGATGGACGGACTGACGCCGCTGGCCGACGCCGTCTTCCGGGCACCGCTGACGCGCGAGCTGATCGATCACCGCCTCGCGTCCGGCCTCGGCCTCGACGCCCGCGCGGGCGGGGCGGGCACCGCCGACTACCTCGAGCGCTACGGGACGACCACGATGATCGCCGAGCTGCCCTACTGGATCCACCCGGACGCCGCCGACACGACCGCCACCGACCTCGCCTACCGCGAGGTGCTGCGCACGAAGGCCGACCACCTCGACGAACTGCACGCGCTGCTGACGGGCACCCTCGACGCGGTGCGCCCGCTGCTGACGATCGACTCGCCGTTCCTGCGCGCCAGCGAGGCGTTCGCGCCGGGCATGGGCGCGGTCGCCGTCGCCGAGCGGCGACGGTCGGCGGCGGCCGCCGCGGATCGTCCCGCCACCGTCGCGGAGGTCTTCGGCAACACCGAGGTCGTGCGCACCTTCCGGCTGCGTTTCGCCGGCATCCTGCGTCGCGCGCTGGATGCCGAGGTGCACGCCGGCACGGCCGCCGCCGACATCCGCCGCGCGCGCGACGCCCTCGCGGCGCAGTGGGAGCGGTGGCTCGCCGAGGACCCGCACGCCGACCTGCCGCCCGTTCCGGTCGAGGCCCTCGTCGGGGTGCAGCTCGCGGCGCTGTTCGCAACGGTCCGGCGGAGGCTCGCATGATCGGCGCGCGGCGCATCGGGGGACGCCTGGCGGAGTTCGTCATCGTCGTCATCGGCGTCACCTTCATCATCTACGCCACCGTGTGGGCCCTGCCGGGCGATCCGATCGCCGCCCTCGGCGGAGACCGGCCCCTCCCGGCTAACGTCGTCGCCCAGCTGCGGGCGCAGTTCCACCTCGACGAGCCGCTCTGGCAGCAGTACCTGCGCTACCTGGGCGGGCTGTTCTCCGGAGATCTCGGCACGACCTTCAGCGGTGTGCCGGTCGCGGATCGGATGGCGTCGCGGTGGCCGGTCACGATCACGCTCGCGCTGACGGCGTGGGTGATCGAAGTCGTGCTCGGCGTCGCGCTCGGCCTGCTCTCGGGTCTGCGCCGCGACAGCGCGATCGACCGCACGGTGCTCTTCGGGACGATCCTCGCGACGTCGATCCCCGTGTTCGTGGTGGCCGTGACCGCGCAGCTGGTCTTCGGACTGCAGCTCGGCTGGTTCCCCATCGCGGGCACCGATGCGGGGTGGCCGGCGTCCTACCTCCTGCCGGCGCTGGTCATCGCCCTCTTCGGTCTCGCCTCGATCACCCGGCTCATGCGCGGCAGCGTCGTCGACTCGATGGACTCCGACTTCGTGCGCACCCTGCGGGCCAAGGGCATGCCCCGCCGCCGCATCGTCGGACTGCACGTCATGCGCAACTCGGTGGCGCCCGTGCTGACGTTCGTCGCGATCGACCTCGGGTTCCTCCTGGGCGGCGCCGTCGTGGTGGAGGGCATCTTCAACCTCCCCGGGATCGGACAGCTCCTCTTCGGCGCCATCCGCACGCACGAGGGACCGACGATCGTGGGGGTCGGCACGACGCTGATCCTCATCTTCCTGGTGCTGAACGTGCTCGTCGATCTCCTGAACGCGTTGCTCGACCCCCGGAGCCGTCATGACTGAGACCGCTGTGACCGCCCTCGAGCACATCACCGTCCGCCGCGGCGTGTGGATGAGCCTGCGCCGTCGCGTCCTGTTCTGGCTCAGCGCCACGATCCTCGCGGTGCTCGCGCTCGTCTCGCTGTTCCCGTCGGTCATCGGCGGGCTCTTCGGCCAGCCCGACCCCCGCGCGTGCACGCTGCGCGACAGCGCCCAGCCGCCGAGCGCCGCGCACGTGTTCGGCACCGACCTGCAGGGCTGCGACGTCTACGCCAACGTGATCCACGGCACCCGCACCTCGCTGTTCATCGGCCTGACCGCGACGGTCATCGCGCTGGTCATCGCGATCGTCGTCGGCACCGTCGCGGCCTACTACGGCGGCATCGCCGACGCGGTCATCTCCCGCCTGACCGACGTCTTCCTCGGCTTCCCCTTCATCCTCGGCGCGATCATCGTGCTCAACAGCGTGGGGGAGCGCACGCCGCTCGTGGTCGCCGTCGTGCTCGCGGTGTTCAGCTGGCCGACGCTCGCGCGGCTCGTGCGCACCTCCGTGCGCACCGTGCGGCGGACGGACTACGTCAGTGCGGCACGCGCGATGGGCATCTCCCACACCCGGACGCTCCTCACGCACGTGGTCCCCAACGCGCTGGGCCCGGTGCTCGCGATCACGGCGACGATGGTGGGCAGCATCATCGTCGCCGAGTCGACCCTCACCTTCCTCGGCGTGGGCCTGCGCGCGCCGTCGATCTCGTGGGGGCTGCAGATGGCGAACGCCCAGTCGTACTTCGGCACCTCGCCGCACATGCTCTTCTTCCCCGCTCTCTTCCTGAGCGTGACCGTCTTCGCGCTCATCACCCTCGGCGACATCCTCCGCGATGCGCTCGACCCGAAAGGACGTCGTCTGTGACCGCCTCCGCCTCCCCCTCCGACGACGAGACCGCCGCACGTCGACGCCGAGCCGTCGAGGATGCCGCGCGCTACGCGGCCCGGTGGTTCGCCTTCCTCGGCGCCCAGCGGGAGGTGCCCGGCATCCAGGCCGCCATCCGCGTCGACGGCGAGCTCGTCCTCGACTTCGCGTGGGGCCGTGCCGACGCCGCGAGCGGAACCCCGCTCACCGGCGCGCACCTGTTCCGCATCGCGTCGCACTCCAAGACCTTCACCGCGACGGCGGTGCTCCAGCTCGCCGAACGCGGTGATCTCCGTCTCGACGACACCGTGGCCGCCTGGGTGCCCGAGCTCGTCGACACCGAGCTCTCGGCGGTGACCGTCCGCGAGCTGCTCGCGCATCAGGGCGGTGTCGTCCGCGACGGACGCGACGCCGACTACTGGCAGCGCGGCGGGCCCTTCCCGGATCGTGCGCGCCTGGTCGAGATCTGCCGCGCGGAGGGGCGGGTGTTCGCGCGCAACGAGTTCTTCAAGTACTCCAACATCGCGTACGGACTGCTGGGGCTCGTCATCGAGGCGGCATCCGGCGTGGACTACGACGCGTACACCCGCACGCACATCTGCACGCCGCTGGGTCTGGTGCGCTCGGGGTCGGACTGGCAGGGCGCCCGCGAGGGCGAGTACGCCGCGGGTCACACGGCGCGACTGGCCGACGGCGAGCGTCGCGTGATCGGTCACGTCGACACGCGCGCGCTCGCCGCCGCGACGGGCTGGTACTCGACGGCCGCGGAAACCACCGCCTACATCGCCGCCCACGCGCTCGGCGACGATCGCCTCCTCGCCGACGACAGCAAGCGCCAGGCCCAGCACGCGCACTCGCGCATCGACATCGGGGGCGTGACGCGGGACTACGGCCTCGGCTTCGAACTGCACACCCTCGGCGGACGCCGCCTCGTCGGACACAGCGGCGGCTACCCGGGGCACATCACGCGCACCTGGCTGGATGCCGAGGACGGGATCGCCGTCAGCGTCTTCACCAACGCCATCGACGGCCCGGCCGACCTGCTGGCCACCGGGGCGATGGCGATCATCCGGCTCGCCCTGACCCACGCGGATGCCGATGCGCGCGCCGATCTGCCGGAGGAGCGGTTCGCGAGCCTGTGGAGCGTGCTCGACATCGCCCACCTGGGGGGCGCCACCTTCGCGCTGCACCCGGCCGCGGACGATCCCGCGCGCGCGGCCGAGAAGGTCGAGGTGGACGCGTCCGGACGCATGCACCAGGCGCGCCGTGACGGCTTCGGCGCGACCGGCGAGCCGATCGAGGTGGCGAAGGCGCCCGGCGGTGGGGTGGAATCGATCGTGTGGAGCGGCATGACGATGTGGCCCCAGGCCGTGTTCGAGGCGGCCATGGCGCTCCCGGAGCCGGGGACGGTATTGGAGAGGATGTCGCTATGAGCGAGGAGACCGACCGTCAGGCGGAGCAGCTGAACGAAGAGGCGCGCACGTTCGTCGAGGACTTCGCCTTCTCGTGGGGCGCGGCGGGCAACCCGCGGATGGACGGGCGGGTGCTCGGCCTGCTGCTCATCGTCGACCGACCGTTCCTGTCCTCCGCGCAGATCGCCGAGATGCTCGGGGCGAGCGCCGGGGCCGTCTCGATGTCCACGCGCGCCCTCGTGAGCCTCGGGTTCCTGAAGCCGCACTCGCTGCCCGGCGATCGCAACCGCTACTTCCGCGTCGAGGAGGATGTCTGGGGCAGCTTCCTCGCCGGGGAGCGCGACTACGCGCGGCGGGTCACCTCGACCATCGAGTACGGTCTCGACATCCTCCCCGATGCCGCCTCCGGACCCCGCACGCGCCTGCAGAACGCGCGACGCTACATGATCTGGCTGATGGGCTACCACCGCAAGATGCTCGCCGACTGGCAGGCGTACCGCGACGCCGACATCGACGAGGACGTCGCGCCGTGACGTCGCTGCTGGAGGTGCGCGACCTGGCGGTGGACTTCGTCACGGGGGGCGAGACCACGCAGGCCGTCCGGGGCGTGTCGTTCGCGCTCGAGCGCCGGGAGGTGCTCGCCCTGGTCGGCGAGTCGGGATCGGGCAAGAGCGTGAGCGCGCTGGCGCTGGTCGGGCTGCTCCCGCGCAACACCGTCGTGCGCGGGGAGGCGCTGCTGGACGGCGAGGACCTGTTCACGATGACGCCGGCCCGGCGCGAGGCCGTCCGCGGAACCCGCATCGGCGTGATCTTCCAGGATCCGGGCAGTGCGCTCGATCCCGTGTTCTCCATCGGCGCGCAGATCGAGGAGATGCTCATCGTGCACCGGCCGGAGATGACGCGGGCCCAGCGACGGGCCCGCGTGATCGAGCTGCTGGAGATGGTCGAGATCGCCGAGCCCCGCAAACGCCTCTCCAGCTACCCGCACCAGCTGTCGGGCGGCCAGGCGCAGCGGGTCATGATCGCGATCGCCCTGGCATGCGACCCCGAGATCCTCATCGCCGACGAGCCGACGACGGCGCTCGACGTGACGGTGCAGCGCGAGGTGCTCGACGTGCTGCGTCGGCTGCGCGACCGCGTCGGCACGGCGATCATCATGATCACGCACGACATGGGCGTCGTCGCCGACATCGCCGACCGCGTCGTCGTGCTCCACGACGGCCTCGTCGAGGAGGCGGCGGGCGTGCAGGAGCTGTTCTCGGCGCCGACCGCGGACTACACGCGCCGGCTGCTCGCCGCGGTGCCGCGCCTCGGCGCGCCCGAGCGCGACGATCCCTCCGGCAGCACCGTCGTGCTCGACGTCGACGCCCTGTCGGTCGTCTACGGGCGGGGCCGGCACGCGGTGGCGGCGGTGGACGATGTCACCCTGGCCGTCCGGGAGGGCGAGATCGTCGCGCTGGCGGGGGAGTCGGGGTCGGGCAAGTCGACCATCGGGCGCTGCGCCCTGGGCCTCACGCCCATCTCGGCCGGGACGGTGCGCGTGTGCGGCGTCGACCTGCGCGCCGTCAGCGGACGTCGCGCCGTCGCCGTGAAGCGCCAGGTCGGCGTCGTGTTCCAGAACTCCACCGCCGCGCTCGATCCGCGCCGCACCGTCGGTGACGCCGTGGCCGAACCCCTCCGCGTGCACGCGCGGCTGCGAGGCGCCGCGCTCGACACCCGCGTCGCCGAGCTCCTGGATGCCGTGGGCCTTCCCGCCGCCTGGCGACGCCGGTATCCGCACGAGCTGTCGGGCGGTCAGCGTCAGCGCGTCGCGATCGCGCGCTCCATCGCGCTGCGTCCGCGGCTGCTGATCGCCGACGAGCCCACGAGCGCGCTCGACGTCTCGGTGCAGGCGACCGTGCTGGAGCTCCTGCGCGAACTGCAGCGGGAGCTGCGCTTCGCGTGTCTGTTCATCAGTCACGACCTCGCGGTCGTCGACGAGCTCTGCGATCGCATCGTCGTCCTGCAGCACGGCAGGGTCGTGGAGGAGGGGCGGCGCACGCAGGTGCTGCGCGCGCCGCGGCATCCGTACACGTCGGCGCTGATCGCCTCCTCTCCCGTGCCGGATCCCCTCGTCCAGGCGCAGCGGCGCACCGCCTGACGCGACGGTCGATGTCGTTTCGGCATCGATGCTTGACGAACCGGCGAGCTCGGGTCAATAATCACTCCAGACGTTAAATCGATTTATCACGAGGAAGTGGTGACATGGCCCGCGTACGCATCTCCGACGTGGCGGCAGCGGCCGGTGTGTCGGTCACGACGGTCTCGCTCGTGCTGAACGACGTCGAGTCGCGGATCTCGCAGGAGACGCGAGACCGCGTGCGCGCCGCCGCCGCCGCGGTCGGCTACGCGCCGAGCGCCCTCGCGCGCGGCCTCCGCCAGCAGCGCACCAAGACCGTCGGGCTCATCTCCGACCAGATCGCCACCACGCCCTTCGCCGGCCGCATGCTCGCCGGTGCGCAGGACGTCGCCCGCGCGAACGAACACCTCGTCTTCCTCGTCGACACGGGATCGGACGCCGCGGTGGAGGACGCCGCGATCCGGGCCCTCACCGCGCAGCAGGTCGACGCGCTGATCTACGCGGCGATGTGGCACCGCATCGTCCCGGCCGACGTGAAGCTGCCCGCCGACACGGTGCTGCTGGACTGCCGTCCGGCGGACGGCGTGACGGGCTTTCCCAGCGTCGTGCCCGACGACCGCGCCGGCGGCGCCGCGGCGACCCGCGAGCTCGTCGAGGCGGGCCACACGCGCATCGCGTACATCGACACCGACGAGGACCCGGGTCGTCCCATCGCCGCGGATCTCCGCCTCGAGGGCTATCGCGAGGTGCTCGCGGCATCCGGGATCGTCGTCGACGACGAGCTGCACGTGCACGGGGAGACCTCGCACCGCGGCGGGCGGGGCGCCGCCGAGCGCCTGCTCGACCTCCCGTCGGAGCGCCGCCCGACGGCGATCTTCTGCTTCAACGACCGCATGGCCACGGGGGCCTACACCGCGATCCACGCACGCGGGCTGCGCATCCCCGAGGACATCTCGATCATCGGCTACGACGACCAGCAGTTCATCGCCGCCGAGCAAGACCCCCCGCTGACCACCGTCGCGCTGCCCCACTACGAGATGGGCCGCTGGGCGATGGAGGTCGCACTCGGCATCCGTGAGGGGGGAGAGGATGCCGTCCACCAGATGGAGTGTCCCGTCGTCCGACGAGACTCCGTGGGCCCGCCGCCGGCGCATGTCGCCAAACCGAACCGGCGACGGACCTCACAACACACCGAGCGGTCGCTTTCGGCGACCCCCGATCGGTGATCGACGCACGCGTCGATCACGAGACAAGGAAATCACAATGAAGCGCACATCCGTGTCGGTCCTCGCTGCGGCGGGGCTCGTCGGGGTGCTGGCACTGACCGGCTGCGGTCAGGCCGGCAAAGGTGACAGCACGACCGAGGACGGTCGTACGAAGCTGACGATGTGGACGCACTCGGCCGGAAACCCGGCCGAGCTCGCGGTCTACCAGCAGATCATCTCGGACTTCAACGCGTCGCAGGACCAGTACGAGGTGGTCGAGGAGTCCTTCCCGCAGGGCGCCTACAACGACGCCGTCGTCGCTGCGGCGGCATCCGGCGACCTGCCCTGCCTCCTCGACCTCGACGGGCCGATCATGCCCAACTGGGCGTGGGCCGGCTACCTGCAGCCGCTCGGCATCGACACCAAGATCACCGACGCCCTGCTGCCGACCGCCGTCGGCACGTGGGACGGACAGATCTACTCGGCCGGCTACTGGGATGCCGCGCTGTCGATCTTCGCCCGCAAGTCCGTTCTCGAGGCGAACGGCATCCGCATCCCGACCGTCGACAAGCCCTGGACGAAGGACGAGTTCGGCTCCGTGCTGGCCACGCTGAAGGCCGCGGGCTACGAGACCCCGATCGACATCGGCGCCGAGGACAAGGGCGAGTGGTGGCCCTACGCCTACTCTCCCTTCCTGCAGAGCTTCGGCGGCGACCTCATCGACCGCTCGAGCATGCTCACCGCCGAGGGCGCGCTCAACGGCGACGACGCCGTCGCGTGGGGCACGTGGTTCCAGAACCTCTTCCGCGACGGCTACGCCAACGCGAACGGCACGGTCGGCAACCAGGAGTTCGTCGACAACAAGGTCGCCCTCAGCTACACCGGCGTGTGGAACGCGCTCGCCTCGGTCGACGCCGTCGGCGACGACCTGCTGATCCTGCCCCCGCCGGACCTCGGCACCGGCCCGAAGATCGGCGGCGGCTCGTGGCAGTGGGCCATCTCCAAGGGCTGCAACGACGCCGACGGTGCCCGCAAGTACCTCGAGTTCAGCTTTCAGGACAAGTACATCACCCAGTTCGCGGACCAGCAGATCGTGATCCCGGCGACCGACTCGGCCGCGCAGGCCTCGAAGTACTTCAACGATGAGGGCGTGCTGCGTCCCTTCGTCGAGCTGTCGCAGAAGTTCGCGGTGCTGCGTCCCGCGACGCCGGCCTACGCCGTCATCTCCACGACGTTCGAGACCGCCGCGAAGGACATCATGAACGGCGCCGACGTCAAGACCTCGCTCGACCAGGCGGTCAGCGAGATCGACGCCAACATCTCGTCCAACGACGGGTACGGCTTCACCAAGTGAGCCCGAGCGGGTGGGACCTCGCGTCCCACCCGCTCCGCTCGACGACCTCGAAAGAGTCACCATGACTGTCACCCCTGCCACGGCCGTGGCCGAGAAGCCGCGCCGCGCCCTGAGCCGCTTCCGCTCCATCCGCGGACGTGAGACGTGGGCCGGCCTGGCGATGATCGCCCCGGCCGGCATCCTCCTCGTCCTGTTCCTCGTCATCCCCGTGCTGCTCGCCTTCGGGCTCTCGTTCACGAACGCGCGCCTCATCTCGCCGAACCCGCCGCGCTTCGTCGGCCTCGACAACTTCGCCCGTGCGTTCGGCGCCGACCCGATGTTCCTGCAGTCGGCCTGGAACACCTTCCTGTTCGCGCTCGTCGTCGTGCCGGTGCAGGCCGGCCTCGGCCTGCTGCTGGCGGTGCTCGTCAACCGGCGGATGCGGGGCGTCACCGCGTTCCGCGTGATCTTCTTCATCCCCGTCGTGACCTCGATCGTCGTCGTCTCGATCCTCTGGAAGTTCATGTACCAGAAGGACGGGCTCATCAACTCGTTCATCGACACGCTCACCTTCGGCGCCTGGCAGAGCGTCGACTGGCTCAACAACCCCACCACCGCGCTGCCGGCGATCATCGTGCTGTCGATCTGGCAGGCGGTCGGCTTCCACATGATCATCTGGCTGTCCGGTCTGCAGACGATCCCGGAGGAGCTCTACGAGGCCGCGAAGATGGACGGCGCGAGCCCCTGGCGCCAGTTCACGAGCGTCACCTGGCCGGGACTGCGTCCCACCATGGTCTTCGTCCTCGTCACGATCACGATCGCCGCGCTCGGGCTGTTCGTGCAGGTGGACGTCATGACGCAGGGCGGGCCGACCGGCTCGACCTCCACGATCGTCTACCACGCCGTCCGCAAGGGCTACCAGCAGCAGGAGATCGGGTACGCCGCGGCGATCTCGCTGATCTTCTTCGTCGCGGTACTGATCATCGCGCTCATCCAGCGCCGGCTCACGCGAGACAAGGACTGAGTCATGACCGCCACCGTCACCCCCCTCGCCGCTCGCGTCCGCAAGGACGCCAGCGAGAGCCGTCGTCGCCGCCTCGGCCGGATCCTCACGTACGTCGTGATGAGCGGCTTCGGCATCCTGTTCCTGTTCCCGCTCGTGTTCATGTTCGTCTCGAGCCTCAAGCCCGACGCCCAGATCCTCCGCGACGTGAACTCGCCCGCGGCGTTCCTGCCCGTCGGCGACATCAGCCTCGACAACTACTTCGGCGTGTTCGACCGGGTCCCCGTCGCCCAGTTCATGTTCAACTCGGTGCTCGTCACCGTGCTGACCGTCGGGCTCGGGCTCATCGTCAACTCGATGGCGGGCTTCGCCCTGTCGCGCCTGCGGTGGAAGGGACGCCTCGTCGTGATGGCGCTGATCATCGCGACCCTGATCGTCCCGTTCGAGACGATCGCCGTCCCGATGGTCTACTGGGTCTCCCAGCTGCCGACCCTCGTCATGGAGGGCGGCGTGCTCAAGTACGACTTCGGCTGGCTGAACACCTACCAGGTGCAGATCGTGCCGTTCATCGCCAACGCGTTCTCGATCTTCCTGTTCGCCCAGTACTTCTCGACCATCCCGGCCTCGCTCGACGAGGCGGCGCGCATCGACGGGGCCAGCTGGTTCACGATCTACCGCCGGATCATCGTGCCCCTGTCGGGGCCGGCGTTCGCGACGGTCGCGATCCTCACGTTCCTCCCCGCCTGGAACCAGTACCTCTGGCCGCTCATGGTGGTGCAGAAGGAGGGGCTGCGGCCCGTGATGGTCGGGATGCAGTACTTCTTCCAACTGAACACGGCGTGGGGAGAGGTCATGGCGTACACCTCGCTGATCACCCTCCCCGTCCTCATCGTGTTCCTCGTCTTCCAGCGCGCGTTCGTCAGCAGCATCGCGGCCAGCGGAGTGAAGGGCTAAGCGCACATGTTCGACCTCTCCTCATCCTGGGTGTGGGACTACTGGTTCGCCGACGACGGCGAGACCTACCACCTCTTCTTCCTGTACGCCTCGCGCGCCCTGCACGACCCGGACGCGCGTCACTACCGAGCCTCGGTCGGCCACGCCGTGTCCGACGACCTCGTGACGTGGACGCCGGTGGCCGACGCCATCGTCCGCGGCGAGGCGGGCAGCTTCGACGACCTCGCGACCTGGACCGGCTCGACCGTCCGCGGCGACGACGGGCTCTGGTACCTCTTCTACACGGGGTCGTCGCTGGCCGCCGACGGCAAGAACGTGCAGCGGATCGGCTGCGCGACCTCGCCCGACCTCCTGGTGTGGACGAAGGTGCCGGGACCGCTGCTGTCGGCATCCGGCCCCTGGTACGAGACGCTCGCCGACGGCGACTGGCACGACGAGGCCTTCCGCGACCCGTGGGTGTTCGCCGATCCCGACGGCGACGGCTGGCACATGCTCGTGACCGCCCGCGCACCCGAGGGTCCGGCCTTCGGCCGCGGCGTCATCGGCCACGGCTGGTCGCCCGATCTGAAGACGTGGGAGCTGCGCCCGCCGCTGTCGGCGCCCAGCGAGCGGGGCTTCGGGCAGCTCGAGGTCATGCAGGTCGAGGTCGTCGACGGGCGGCCCGTGCTGCTGTTCTCCTGCCTCGCGGAGCACGCGATGCCCGCTCGCGCCGTCGAGCGCGGCGGCACGTGGGCGGTTCCCGCGGCGAGCGTGCTCGGGCCGTTCGAGGTCGAGGAGGCCTACCCCGTCACCGACGAGAGCCTCTACGTCGGGCGGCTGCTGCGGCGGCGCGACGACGGCCAGTGGCTGTTGTTCGCGTTCCACAACCTCGACGAGCACGGCGCGTTCGTCGGGGGCATCACCGACCCCCTGCCCGTCGGCTGGGTCGATGGCCGCCTCACGGTGCGGGAACTCACCCGACCGTCCTGACCGATACAGACAGAAGGATCCGACGATGCATCCTCGCCTCCGCGGACAGCGTTCCGCCACCACCCGATCGACCGTGCTGCGCACCGTGCGGGGGGTCGTCTGCGCCCTCGGCACGGTCGTGGCGCTCGCCGCCGCCCCCGCCGTCACCGCCTCGGTGTCTGCCTCGGCATCCGAGCCGGCCCCGAGCCTGCGGGCGCAGTACCACTTCACGGTGCCGGACCACTGGAAGAACGACCCTCAGCGACCCGTCTACATCGACGGCGCGTTCCACTACTACTACCTGTACAACGCCGACTACGACGCGAACCCGTCGGCCAACTTCGGCACGGCGTGGCGGCTCGCCACCACGACCGACGGCGTCTCCTTCGCCGATCAGGGGATCGCGGCGCCGAAGGGCACCAACGCGAACTACGACCTCTGGTCGGGCTCGGCCGTGGTCGATCACGCCGGCACCGCGGGGTTCGGTGCGGGCGCCGTCGTGATGCTCGTCACGCAGATGGACCATCCGACACCGGCCCAGAAGCTCGACGCGTCGGGGCAGCAGGCGCAGTTCCTCTGGTACTCGATCGACGGAGGCCGCACGTTCCGCCCCGACGGGGACCAGCCGGTGATACCCGGAGACGGGCGGCGCGACTTCCGCGATCCGAAGGTGGTGTGGGATCCCGACCACCAGCGGTGGGTCGCCCTCATCGCCGAAGGCGACCGGGTGAGCATCTACACCTCGCCCGACCTCCACTCCTGGACGCGTCGGTCGGAGTTCGTGAACACCGGCATCGGCACGATCGAGTGCCCCGACCTGTTCCGCATCCGCGCCGACGACGGCACGTTCCACTGGGTGTTCGGGGTGAGCGCCAACGGCTTCGCGACCGGCGAGCCGGCGACCTTCGCGTACTGGACGGGCTCCTTCGACGGGGAGCGGTTCACTCCCGACCGGACCGCCCCGCAGTGGCTCGACCACGGGTTCGACTGGTACGGCGCCGTCACCTGGGAGGACCCGTCCGCCCCCGACGACCGGCGGTACGCGGTCGCCTGGATGAACAACTGGGACTACGCGCATTCCTCCGTGACCTGGCCCTCGGACGGGTTCACCGGCACCGACTCCATCACGCGGGAGATCCGGCTCGTGCGCGACGGGACCGGCTACACGCTCGCCTCGCAGCCGGTCGCGGCGCTGCAGCAGTACGCGTCCGCGCGCCACGAGCTCGGCGACGTGACGGTCGACGGCTTCCGCGAGCTCGCGTACCAGGGCGACGCGTACGAGATCACGACGCGCGTCAGTCGGCAGACGGCCCAGAACATCGGTCTGCAGCTGCGCCGCTCCGCCGACGGCAGCCGGCACGCGGATGCCGGGGTCACCTCCTCGTACGCGTACCTGAACCGCGGTCAGACGGGGCATCCCTCGCCGACCCACAAACTCGAGAGCCGGACCCCGTTCGACGGCGGGGCGGGAGAGGTCACCCTCCGCATCCTCGTCGACCGGACGACGATCGAGGTGTTCGTCGACGACGGACGCTACGTGCAGTCGAGCCAGGTGTTCGCTCCCGCCGCCGATCGCGGCCTGGCGCTGTACACGAGCGGGGGACCGGCGGTGTTCCACGACCTCACCATCACGGAGTTCGCCGGCCTCGCGCAGCGACCGGCGCGCGTGATCGCCGACTTCGAGGGGACGACGTGGGGTGACGGCTGGACCGCGACCGGGAGCCTCGCGGGGATCGGCCCGTCCGCCGCGGAGCTTCCCGGCCAGGTCGGTGCGCGCGTCGCGGACACCTTCGCGGGATCGGACGCGGCCACCGGCGTGCTCACCTCGCCTCCGTTCGTCGTGGACCGCGATCGCCTGCACTTCCTGATCGCCGGCGGACGGCATCCGCTGGGGGTCGAGCCGGCCACGTCGGTGCAGCTGCTGATCGACGGACAGCCCGTGCGCACGGCCACCGGCGACGACTCCGCGACACTGCGCCCCGTCGACTGGGACGTGCGCGCGTTCGCGGGGCGGACGGCGCAGCTGCAGATCCTGGACGACGCGACGGGAGCGTGGGGACACCTCATGGTCGACCACGTCGTCCTGAGCGACTGAGCTCGCGCGGGGCGGCGGGGCGACGATGGGATAGCGTCGGAGGCGGGTCCGCGGGTGGGCGGACCCGCCGGCGACGAAGGAGAGGCGACATGGCGCGACCCAAGCTCCAGGACGTCGCCACGCGCGCCGGCGTCTCCGTCACGACGGTCTCGCGCGTGCTGAACAATCGCGGCTATCTCAGCGACGAGGTGCGGGCCCGGGTCAACGCGGCCATCGCCGAGCTGGGATACCGCCCCGACGGGATCGCGCGTTCGCTCATCGGACGCAAGTCGGGACTGGTCGGGGTGATCGTCCCGACGGTCGCCGACCCCTTCTTCGGCGAGCTGGTGGCGGCGATCGAGAACGCCCTGGCCGAGCGCGGGTACAAGGTGCTGCTGTGCGACTGCCAGGAGAACCCCGAGCGCGAAGCCGAGTACCTCGATCTCCTGCAGGCGAACCGCGTCGACGGCGTGATCACCTCCACCCACAATCGCGAGGTCCGCGGCTACGACGCCGCCGAGCTGCCCCTCGTCGCCGTCGACCGCCGCATCGGCCCGCGCGTGCCGATCGTCCGCGGCGACAACGCCGCCGGCGGACGCCTGGCCACGGAGCACCTGCTCGCGCGCGGAGCGCGCCGGCCGCTGCTCGTGACCGCGACCGACCACCCGGGCAACGACCGCGCCCGCGCCTACCGCGACGTGGTCGCCGCCCACGGGATCGAGCCGCGCGTGCGGGCGTACGGGTACTCGACCCCCGCCGACGAGCGTCGCGCGCTCATCGAGACCTGGCTCGCCGAGACCGGGGCGGACGCCGTGTTCGCGACCGACGACCTCACCGCGCTGATGGCGCTGGAGTGGGCCCACAAGACGGGGCGGCGCGTTCCCGACGACGTCCGCATCGTCGGCTACGACGGTTCCGCGGCCGTCCGGCTCGGCATGCCCGGGCTGACCACCGTGCGTCAGCCGATCGCCCGCCTGGGCGCGCGCGCCGCGGAGCTCATCGTCGACCGCATCGCCGACCCCGACGCCCCACCCGCCGCCGAGCCGCCGCTGCCGGTGGAGCTGCGGCTCGGCTGGACGAGCTGACCGGCCTCAGCGCTGCGGGTCGACCACGGCGAGCGGGGTCACCGACATCGCGTCGATCCTCACCGGGGCATCGACCGCCTCGACGCTGACCGGCGTCGTCGCGGTGGGATAGGCCGCCATCGTCAGCGACGAGCCGTCGCCGGTGAACACCTCGATGCTGGACGCATCGACGAGCACGTCGAGCTCCAGCCGGCCCCCGGCATCCACGGCGCTCGTGCGCACCGTGCGATAGGTCTCGGAGAGCCGCCCCGCCACCGTGTCGTGCGCACGGTCGACGAACACCGCGCCCGCCGCCGCGTCGTAGCCGACGGTCACATCGCCGCCGGCCTCTCCCAGTCGCAGGCGCAGGGTGCCGCCGGACGGGTCCAGCGTGACGCGCAGACGGTAGGACGCGGATGCCGGCTGCACCGCGAGAGGCGCGATCGCGCCCGGCTCGATGGTCTGCGCGGGAGCCGACGATGCGTCCCCCTCCAACCCGCGCAGAGCCTCGGCCGGACGCGACCGCAGTCGGAGCCGACCGTCGCTGTCGTCGAGGACGATGCGGCGCGTCACCGACAGCGCCCCGCCCTGCCAGCCCTCGGTCGGAAGATCCCTCGCGTACGCCCAGTTGTTGATCCACCCGAGCGCGTAGCGCTCGCTCAGCCGGTCCGTCGCGGATCGGCGGGGATCGTCCCAGGTCACGGCGGCGTAGAAGTCGGCGCCGTCGTCGAGCCACTGCGGGTCGGCGGCATCCGCACTGAAGCGCTCGCCGTCCCAGCTCCCCGTCCAGTAGGCCAGGCCGGTCGTGCGTCCCTCGCGCGTCCCGTCGGCGCTGGCGGCGAGGATCCAGGTGCGTCGGCCGGAGGCGGGGTCCACCATCTCGAACAGATCGGGGCACTCGAGCAGCCCCAGACCGTCCGCGTCGACGTCGGAGACGTAACGCCAGGAGCGCAGGTCGCTCGAGACGTAGAAGCCGATGCGCTGCCCCTCCGCGAGCGTCATGACCCAGCGGTCGTGGCGGTCGTCGCGCACGATCTTGGGATCTCGCCAGTCGACGGCGCCGGGGTTGTCCATCACCGGGTTCCCGTCGTACTCCTGGAAGGTGTAGCCGTCGTCGGTGGAGAAGAAGAGCGACTGGCGCTGCACGCCGTCGTCCTGCTGCGTCACGAGGGCGACGACCGCTCCGGCGCCGAACCCCGCGCTGCCGGTCTCGTCGACGACCGCGGATCCGGTGAGGATGTCGCCGAGCCCGTTGCGGTACTTCTCGATCGCGACGCCCTCGTTGCGCCACGTCACGAGGTCGTCGGATGTCGCGTGGTACCAGGCGGTGCCGTTGCCGTGGGGGTAGTCGGCGTTGTAGAGGTAGTAGAGGTGCCACGTGCCGCCCGCGAACACGGGGCGCTGCGGATCGTTGATCCAGTGCGCGGCGGGCGTGAGGTGGAAGCCGGGGCGGAACCGCTCCCAGTCGGCCGGGCGGTCGAACGTCAGCGCGTCCCCGCCCGGTGCGGTCGGTGTCGGTGTCGGCGACGCGCCGCGGTCGTCGCGGCCCACCACGACGACGGCCGCCACCACGAGCATCACGGCCAGGGCCGCCGCGGCGGCGATGACGAGGGCGCGCCGCCGCGACCCGCCCCGCCGCCGCGGCGTGCTCACGAGGTGCTCCGGCGGTCCCGCCGACGCGCGCTCCGCAGCGCGAGCGCGCCCGCGGCGCCCAGCGCGACGGCGACGGCGATGCCCGCGGCCGCTCCGGCGATCGATCCGCCGGTCGCGGCGAGCCGCTCACCCGGACGGGGCCCGGGCTCCGCCGGCACCTCCGGGGTGAGCGGAGGTGCCGTGATCGCCTGGAGCGTGGTCGCCCTCACGACGGTCGGCGCCGTCGCGCGGGTCGCGGTGACCACCGCGGTGTTCTCGACGTCGCGCGGCCCGCCGGCCACCGTCGCGTCGAACGCGACCTCCACGATCTCGCCGTCCTGCACCGCCGTGACGGCGACCCGGAGGCTCCCCGAGACGCACGAGACCTCGACGCGGTCGGCGGCCACGTCGGTCAGATCGATGAGGTAGCCGGTGTCGGGCTCCATCCGGGTGGTGGAGCGGACGCTCACGCCGGCTGCGCAGTCGATGTCCTGGCCCGGTGTCACCGTGTCGACGACCTCGACGGTGTCCCAGGGGCCGCGCGGGGTGTCGATGCTCCAGCGGACGACCGCGGGTTCGGTCGACGTCCACAGCCCGTACTTGTTCGCGGCATCCCGGTCGACGACGCCGTGGAAGGCGCCCGGCACATCGTCGGCGCGCAGACGGCTCGCCGCGGAGGACGTGAACGACTCCGGGGTGCCGGGTGTCGTGGATGCCGTGGTCGTCACGATCGTCTCTCCTCGTCGGTTCGCGGGGTCGTCGGCCGCGTCGGTCAGCGTGATGGACAGGTCGCCGTCCGGGCCGAGCACGGCGATGCCGATCACCGCCCCCGAGGCGGCGATCCAGCGCCCGTCCCCGAGGCTCGACGAGGCGTGGTCGGGCAGCGCCAGCCGCACGGTGTCGCCGCCCCGGGCGGAGTCGGGCAGCTCCCACACCGTCGACGTCGTGACGGTATCGGCTCCGACGCCGGTGGTGCTGGTCGCGATGAGGTCGTCGCCGGTGGCGCCCCGGGCGGAGGCGCCACCGGCGATCGTGACGACCGCGGCCAGGATCGTCGTACCGAGGCCGATCATCCCCCGGCTCGCGGTCGCGCCGATCATTCCGCTCCCACCTCCGGGGTGGCCCGGCGACGCGCACGCAGGACGAGCGTCGTGCCGGCGGCGGCGAGGGCGAGGCCCCCGATCACCGCCCCGGCGACGAGGGCGTCGTCGCCGCCGGTGCGGGCCAGCGACCCGCTGCGCTGCGCGCCCGCCAGCGGGGTCGACGTCGCTGCCGCCGGTGCCCCGGTCGGGGCGGCCGACGCCGAGGGGTCGGGCGTCGGCGTCGCCGCGGGGGCGGACGACGAGATGCCGCCGGCCGCGAGGATCAGCGTCGTGTCGAGGTGGCCGTCGACGGTGTCGGCGACCGCCGCCACGATGGAGGTCTCCGCTCCCGGCGTGACCGCGGCCGTGCAGGTGAGGGCCGTCGTGAAGCCGTTCATCTCGGTGTCGTGCGCGGTCGACGGGGTGCGTCCGTCCGCGTTCGACACGAACGACGCGGCGTTGCGGGTCGCGTTGATGGTGTCGATGCCCGCCGGCACGCCGTCGATCAGCGAACACCGTGTGCCGTCGACGAAGATGCCCAGCGCGTCGGTGTAGTCCTTGGCCTCCCAGACGCCGTACTCCTCGCTCCCGAACTGGTAAACGATTGACAGAGTGTCGCCGGCGGGGACCACCGTCAACGCGAGCTGCGCGGCGTCGTACGTCGTGGAGCCGACCGCCGCGGACAGCTCCGCGGAGCCCTCGCCGCCCAGGTCGCCGGTGGTCGTCAGCGTGCTGTTAGGCCCGGTGAGCGCGGACCGCGAGAAGTCCACGTCGGCGGACGAGCTCGGATCGGCGGCGCGCAGCGACCCCGTGGTGAGGGCGACGCCGGACCCGATCGCGGGGTCGAGCGCCGCGCCGGTGACGGTGCCGATCTGCACGGCGCGCCCGTGCGCGATGGCGGCGTCGCGCAGCTGGATGTTGCTGCCGATCAGCGTCGCCGCGGCATCCTGGACGGAGATGGACTCCAGCGTCGTCACATCTGTGGCGGCGGATGCCGAGGCGGCGAACGCCGCGGCGGCCACGAGGCCGACGGCGGCGCCGGCGGCGAGGACGCGGCGTTCGCGCGTCGTGCGGAGATGGAACATGGCACTCCCTGGTGCTGTCGGTGCACCGCCGCCCGCGGGCACTGCCGGGGGCGCGACGGTGCGAGGGGGGATGAGAGATGGGCGTGCGCCCCGAGAGTCGATCCACGGGTCCCTCCGGATCGGAGGTCTCCACGGATGAGTGAACCATGGCAACTCGCGATATGTCAAACGTTTGACATATCGCAGCCCCTCGCCCTAGGCTCAGCCGCGAGAGACGACCACGCCTTCCGCCCTTCTGAGAAAGCAGACAGACGTGACCACCATTGACCCCCGCCGCCGGCGCCGCCCCCTCGCGCGTGCGTTGGCGATCGTCGCGACCACCGCGGCCGCGGCGACGCTGCTCGCGGCATCGCCCGTGCAGGCCGCCGACGAGATCGACGCCGTTCCCGGCCACCCCGCTCCCACCGTGCACACCCAGCAGGCGTACGATCCCGCCGCCGACTTCACGGCGCGCTGGACCCGTGCCGACGCGCGGCAGATCGCCGCGATGAGCGATCCGACCGCGGCTCCGCGGCAGAACTCCCTGCCCGAGGAGTACACGATGCCCACGGTTCCGCAGGACTTCCCCGACATGAGCAACGACCAGGTCTGGGTCTGGGACAGCTGGACGCTGACGGACGAGACCGCGGCGCAGCCGAGCTTCAAGGGGTGGGAGGTCGTGTTCTCGCTCGTCGCGGACCGCAGCCTCGGGTTCGACGACCGCCACACCTTCGCGCGCCTCGGCTACTTCTTCCGCAAGGCGGATGTGGCCGAGCGTCCCGCCGACGGCGGATGGACCTACGGAGGCCTCGTCTTCCCCGACGGGGCGTCGGGAGCGATCTTCGAGGACCAGTCGTTCAGCCACCAGACCGAATGGTCGGGCTCCACCCGCATCTTCGACGGCAACAAGCTGCGCATCTTCTACACCGCGGTGGCGTTCTACCGCAACGAGGACGGCAGCAACCGCAAGCCCTACGACCCGCGCATCGTGCAGAGCGAGGGGCGCATCTTCGCCGACGAGAACGGCGTCTGGCTGACCGGATTCCGCGACCAGCACGACATGCTGCAGGCCGACGGCACGTACTACCAGACCGGTGCGCAGAACGAGTTCTTCAACTTCCGCGACCCGTTCACCTTCGAGGACCCGGCCCACCCCGGCAAGACCTTCATGGTGTTCGAGGGGAACACCGCCGCCCCGCGCGGCGAGCGCGTGTGCACGGAGGAGGACATGGGCTACCGCACCGGCGACCCGTACGCGGAGACGGCCGCCGAGGTCATGGACCGCGGCGCCCACTACCAGCTGGCGAACGTGGGTCTCGCGGTGGCCGACAACGCCGCGCTGACCGAATGGACCTTCCTCCCGCCGATCCTCTCGGCCAACTGCGTGAACGACCAGACCGAGCGCCCCCAGATCTACATCAAGGACGGCAAGTACTACCTGTTCACCATCACCCATCGCGGCACCTACGCCGCGGGCGTCGACGGGCCCGAGGGCGTCTACGGCTTCGTCGGCGACGGCATCCGCAGCGACTTCCAGCCCGTCAACCGCGGATCGGGTCTGGCGCTGGCGAGCCCGTCGAACCTGAACTTCGCCGCGGGCACGCCGTTCGCCCCCGACGTGAACCAGCACCCCGGCCAGTTCCAGGCGTACTCGCACTACGTCATGCCGGGCGGGCTCGTGCAGTCGTTCATCGACACGATCGGCACGAGCGACGACTTCGTCCGCGGCGGTACCCTCGCCCCCACCGTGAAGGTCGACATCGACGGGTCCTCCGTGACGGTCGACCGCGCGTACGGGGACAACGGCCTGGGGCAGTGGGCCGACATCCCCTCGGGATACGCGCACGACGTCCCGGCGACGGCGGACGTGCGTCCGACGCGGTGACCGTGCACGGCTGACGCTCGTCGCGGAAGGCTCCCCTCTCCTCGTGGGAGGGGAGCCTTCCGTGTCCGCACGGACAGGCGGGCGGGCCCCTGGCTACGCTGAGGACGACCGAGGGAGGTCGCCATCGACGAGAGCCCGGTGCCGGCGGAGCGGATCGTCGCCGCGCTCGGCGACGTGAGCAACATCGCCGCATCCACGCACTGCGCCACGCGGCTGCGCATCGCCGTCGTCGATCCCGCCGCCGTCGACGAGCGCGCCCTGGCCGGGATCGACGGCGTGCTGGGCGTCGCGCGCGTGGGCGAGCAGGTGCAGATCGTCGTCGGGCCGCGTCGGGTCGCATCGACGCACGAAGCGCTCCGCGAGCTGGTGGACGCCGCGGCCGCCACCGCACCGGCGCCGGGCGAGGCGCCGGTGCCCGACGCCGACGGTGCCTCGGGACGGCGCTGGCTGCGACCCGTGACCGTGGTGATGGACGTCATCGTGCCGCTGCTGCCGACCTTCGTCGCCGGCGGACTCCTCCTCGGGCTCCACAACCTGCTGACGGCGCCGGGCATCCTCGGACCGGCGGCGGCGGTCGAGGCGCTGCCCGGGATCAGCGGGATCGCCGCCCTGATCGGCATCCTCGGGGTGGGGGTCTTCACGCTCCTTCCCGTGATCGTCGGGTTCTCGGCCGCGCTGCGGTTCGGGACCAGTCCGTACCTGGGCGCCGCGATGGGCGCCGCCCTGGTGGTCGCACCCTTCCTCGTGGATGCCGGGGTGTTCCCCGCGCTGCGGCTCGACGGCGCCGGGGGATGGACCATCGCCGGCGTCGATGTGCTCGGCATCGACTACCGGGGCACGGTGGTGCCCATGATCGCCGTCGCCTACGTGCTCGCGCGGGTGGAACGGCTGTGGACGCGCCTGCTCGGCGGCACGGCGCGCTACCTCTTCGTCCCCACGCTGACGCTGCTCGTCACGGGACTCCTCGCCTTCCTCGTGATCGGGCCGGTCCTGGGCTGGCTCGGCGACGGTCTGGCCGCCCTGCTCACGGCGGCGTACGAGGCCACCGGCATGATCGGCGGCGCCCTCTTCGGCGCCCTGTATCCGCTCCTGGTCGTCACGGGGACCCATCAGAGCCTGGTCTCGGTGGAGCTGGGCCTGCTCGGCCAGGGCGGGTCGTTCATCTTCCCCGTCGCGGGCGCGGCGAACCTCGCCCAGGCGGGCGCCTGCTTCGCGGTGGCGCTGCTCGCCCGGCGACGCTCGTCGATGCGGGCGCTCGCCGCCGGCGCCGGCCTGCCCGCGTGCCTCGGCATCGCCGAGCCGGCCATCTTCGGCATCACCCTGCGGCTGCAGTTCCCGCTCGTGGCCGCCGTGATCGCCTCGGCGGCGGGCGGCGCGATGCTCGCCGCGTGGAACGTGCAGGCCGTCACGCTGGGCGCGGCCGGCGTGCTCGGGATCGCCTCCATCGCCCCGGGTCTCGGCATCCCCTATCTGGCGAGTGTGGCGACCAGCGCCGTGGTCGCCTTCGGGCTGACCCTCGGCTGGGGACGGCTGCGCCGACGCCCGATCGATGACGGCGCGGCCGGCGCCGACCTCCGCCCTCCCGCCGCGCATCCAGGCGGCCTCGGTACCCTGGAGACATGACCGAGTCCAGCCCCGTGCGCACCACCCGTCCCCGACAGGTGCGCCCCCGCACCGAGGGCTGGACCCAGCGGGTGGATGCCGACGGCAAACCCCTGCTGCAGTTCGCCGCGCCCAAGCGCGGGATGCCGCCCGTGCACCTGGCCGACCTGACGCCCGAGCAGCGCGTCGAGCGGGTGAAGGAGCTGGGGCTGCCGGGGTTCCGGGCCAAGCAGGTCGAGAAGCACTACTTCCAGCACTACACGTCCGACCCCGCCGCGATGACGGACCTGCCGGCATCCGGACGGGAGGAGCTGGTCGCGGGCCTGCTGCCGCATCTGCTCACCGAGGTGCGACGGCTCGAGACCGACCGCGGCGACACGATCAAGTTCCTCTGGAAGCTGCACGACGGGGCGCTCGTCGAGTCGGTGCTCATGCGCTATCCCGGCCGCATCACGCTGTGCGTGTCGAGCCAGGCCGGCTGCGGCATGAACTGTCCGTTCTGTGCGACCGGTCAGGCGGGGCTCACCCGCAACATGTCGGCCGCGGAGATCATCGAGCAGGTCGTCCGCGCGAACGCGGCGATCCGTGCCGGTGAGCTGGGCCCCGCCGAGCACGCCGACGAGCGCGTCACCAACATCGTCTTCATGGGGATGGGGGAGCCGCTCGCCAACTACAACCGGGTGATGCAGGCCGTCCGCACGATGGTCGACAAGGATCACGGGCTCGGGATGAGCGCGCGCGGCGTGACCGTGTCGACCGTGGGTCTCGTGCCGGCGATCAACAAGCTCGCCGCCGAGGACATCCCGGTGACGTTCGCCCTGTCGCTGCACGCGCCGGACGACCACCTGCGCGACGAGATGATCCCGATCAACTCGCGCTGGAAGGTGGACGAGGCGCTCGATGCGGCCCGCGGCTACTTCGAGAAGACCGGCCGCCGCGTGTCGATCGAGTACGCCCTCATCAAGGACATGAACGACCACGCCTGGCGCGCCGACCTGCTCGCCACCAAGCTCAACGAGCGCGGTCGCGGCTGGGTGCACGTCAACCCGATCCCGCTGAACCCCACGCCCGGGTCGGTGTGGACCGCGTCCGACAAGGAGGTGCAGCGCGAGTTCGTGCGCCGCCTCAACGAGGCCGGCATCCCGACGACCCTCCGCGACACCCGCGGTAAGGAGATCGACGGCGCCTGCGGCCAGCTCGTCGCGACCGAGGAGGACCGCGCCGTCGCGGCATCCGTGCCCGTCGACTGACCCGGCCCGGTGCGCGCCGGCGGTAGCGTTGAGGAATGGTCAACTATCGCTATCTCGGCAACAGCGGCTTCAAGGTCTCGGAGATCACCTACGGCAACTGGGTGACCCACGCCTCCCAGGTGGAGAACGACGCCGCCATCGCCACTGTGCACAAGGCACTGGACCTCGGCATCACGTCGTTCGACACGGCGGATGCCTACGCCAACACCGCCGCCGAGGTCGTGCTGGCCGAGGCGCTGAAGGGCCTCGAGCGCACCGACTACGAGGTCTTCACGAAGGTCTACTGGCCGATCGGCAAGAAGGGGCCGAATGACCAGGGCCTGTCGCGCAAGCACCTCTTCGACGGCATCCACGGCTCGCTTCGCCGCCTGAACGTCGACTACGTCGACCTGTACCAGGCGCACCGCTTCGACTACGAGACCCCGCTCGAGGAGACGATGCAGGCCTTCGCCGACATCGTGCGCCAGGGCAAGGCGCTCTACATCGGCGTGAGCGAGTGGACGGCCGAGCAGCTGCGCGAGGGCGCGGCGCTCGCGAAGGAGCTGAACTTCCAGCTCGTCAGCAACCAGCCGCAGTACTCGGCGCTCTGGCGCGTCATCGAGGGCAAGGTCGTCCCGACCTCCGAGGAGCTCGGCATCTCGCAGATCGTCTGGTCGCCGATGGCGCAGGGCGTGCTCAGCGGCAAGTACCTGCCCGGACAGCCCGTTCCGGACGGCTCGCGCGCGACCGACGAGAAGAGCGGCGCCAACTTCATCAAGCGTTTCCTCAACGACGACACGCTGGCCGCGGTGCAGAAGCTCAAGCCGATCGCCGAGCAGGCGGGCCTCACCATGCCGCAGCTCGCGATCGCGTGGGTGCTGCAGAACCCGAACATCTCGGCAGCGCTCGTCGGCGCGTCGCGCCCCGAGCAGCTCGAGGACTCGGTCAAGGCCTCCGGGGTCGTGCTCGACGCCGAGGTCATGTCGGCGATCGACGCGGCCCTCGCGCCGGTCGCGGTCACCGACCCCGAGGAGACCTACACGGTCTCGCCCGCCTCGCGCCCGCTCTGATCGTCGAGGCCGCGAGTCGCGGAGCCTGACGCTGATGGTCACGACGAGCGCCGGCATCCTGCTGTACCGGAGAGATCCGGACGGCACGGTGTCGGCGCTCGTCGCGCATATGGGCGGTCCCCTCTGGGCGCGCAAGGACGAGGGTGCCTGGTCGATCCCCAAGGGCGAGTTCGACCCGTCGCAGGAGTCGGCGCGGGATGCCGCGGTGCGCGAGTTCCGCGAGGAGCTGGGCGTCGACCCGCCGGCGGTCGACGACGTCGAGCTCGGAACCTTCGCGTACGCGTCGGGGCGCAAGACGGTCACGGTGTTCTGCCGCGACGGCGCCGGGTTCCTGACTTCCGCCGCCGAGCGCGCCGCGCTCGTGTTCGGGTCGTTCGAGATGGAGTGGCCGCCGCGGTCGGGGCGTCGTCAGCGCTTTCCCGAAGTCGATCGCGCCGAGTGGATGCCGCTCGCCGAGGCTCGTCCGCGCCTGGTCGCCGGTCAGCGGCCGGCGCTCGACGCGTTGGACGTGCTGCTGCGCCAGGAGTGACCCTCTTGTGGTCGCACCGTCCGCGGCGCAGACTGTGCGCGGCGGAAGGAGCCATCATGGCGCACGGCGACATCACCCACATCGACATCCCCGTCGCGGACCTCGCGAAGGCGGCCGCGTTCTACTCCGATCTGTTCGGGTGGCAGATCGCGGAGCCGCCCGGTTTCGAGGGCTACCCGATGTGGTCGGCGCCCAACGGCATCAGCGGGGGCGGGCTCGCGCCGCGCAGTGACGGGTTCACGCAGCCGCGGTCGTACGTCGAGGTCGACTCGATCGACGACACCATCGCGAAGGCCGAGGCGGCGGGGGCGACCGTCGCCATGGCCAAGGAGCCGATCACCGCGAAGAGCTGGTGGGCGATCATCGTCGACCCCGACGGCAATCACATCGGACTGTTCGAGGGCACGACCCAGGACTAGCGCTTCTTCTTCGGCGCCGCCGACACGTCGAGCTGCGGGTGCAGGCCGCCCAGCGACGACCACGCGCTTGCGGTGCCCTTTGCGGCGTGCTCGGCACCGCGGACGGCGCGCTCGTCGGCCCACTCGTTGAGCACGTGGCCCTGGTGGCCGCGGACGTGTTCCAGCACGACGTCGGGCAGGCCAGCCGCGCGGCGGGCGTCACGGGCGGCGATGAGCCGTTCGAGGAGGTCGCGGTTCTTCGTCGGCGCGCCCGTGGAGGTCTTCCATCCGCGACGGCGGTGCCCGTCCATCCACGACGAGTAGGTGTCGATGGCGTACTTGGAGTCGGCCTGCACGACGAGGTGCGCGGTGTCGGCGTGGTCTTCGATGGCCTTCAGCAGCCCCATGAGTTCGCCGATGTTGTTGGTGCCGCTCGGGATCGCGCCGGCGGCCCAGTGGCCGTCCTCCCCGACCCACGCCCAGCCGGTCGGTCCCGGGTTGCCCTTGCAGGCGCCGTCGGTGGCCACGGTGTAGGTGTCGTTCGGGTCGGTCGCGGAAGTCACCGTTCGACGGTACTCGATGGGGCAGACGGCGGACGCCGCGGGGGCGTCGCGGCTCCTCTCGTATGCTGACGACATGACCGGTGTGCGCGTGACGACCGAGCTGGACGAGATCGACCTGGACCTCGTGCACCGCTGGCTCTCCGAGGAGGCGTACTGGGCGCTCGGGCGCAGCCGTGAGCTCGTCGAACGCGCCGCCCGGGCGTCGCTGAACTTCGGGGCTCTGGATGCCGAGGGCGCGCTGGTCGGCTACGCGCGCGTCGTCACGGATGCCGCGACCTTCGCCTGGGTGTGCGACGTGTTCGTGGCTCCCTCTGCGCGCGGTGCGGGTGTCGGCACGCTGCTGGCCGAGACGATCGCGGCCACGGTTCGACCGTGGGGACTGAAGCGGACGATGCTGGCGACCGCCGACGCCCACGGCGTCTATGCGAAGGTCGGCTTCGTGCCGCTGCCGAATCCCGAGCGGATGATGGTCCTCGGCGGCTGACCCTTCATCTGAGTGGCCCCGCGCCCGCGACGCACGCCACCGCCACGAGAATGGGAGCATGACCTCTCCGCGCCCTGTTCTCACTCTCATCGGCGGTCCCACGGCGATCCTCGAGTACGGCGGCATCCGCCTGCTCACCGACCCGACGTTCGACGAGCCGGGCGACTACCCGTCCGGCGCGGTCACGCTGCACAAGCTCACGGGTCCGGCGCTCGGAGTGGACGAGGTCGGCGAGATCGACGTCGTGCTCCTGTCGCACGATCAGCATCCCGACAACCTGGATGCGGCGGGACGCGCCTTCCTGCCGCGCGCCGCTGCCGTGCTCTCCACGCCCGCCGCGTCGGCCCGCATCCCCGGCGTCCACGGCCTCGAACCGTGGCAGACCCGCACCGTCGGCGACGTCGAGGTCACCGCCGTCCCCGCGCTCCACGGTCCCGACGGCGCCGAGGAGCTCTCCGGGCCGGTCACCGGATTCGTCCTGCGCGCCCCCGACCGGCCCGTCGTCTACGTGGCCGGTGACAACGCGTCGCCCGCGCTCGTCGCCGACATCGTCGACCGCGTCGGACCGATCGACATCGCCGTCCTGTTCACCGGCGCGGCCAACGTCGGCCGTTTCGGCGACAGCGACCTCACCCTGAACGCCCGCACCGCGGTCGAGGCGGCGCGGGCGTTGGGGGAGGCGATCATCGTTCCGGTGCACGCCGAAGGGTGGCACCACTTCAGCGAGACGATCGACCGCCTCGAGCGCGAGTTCGCCTACGCGGGGCTCGCGGACAGGCTCCGGGTGCCCGCCGCCGGCGTGCCGTTGCCGCTCTGACGCGCCGCGGGGTCGGTCGGTGCCCCGGCGACGAGGTCGCCGACCGTGAGCGCGCGGAGGGCCGGATGCCGCCGCGTCGCGGTCGCGATGGATCGGACCAGCATCGGTGTTCGCGCACCGGGCGGGCACGCGGGCTGACGGAGCCGACGCGCGATGCCGGCGTCGATCGCGCCGAGCGTGTCGCGGTGGGCGTCGAGGGCCTCGTGACCGTCCGTGTCGCCGCCGCGGTCGTCGTCCGCGAGCCAATCGATGACGCGTGCGATGGTCCACTCCGACAGAAGTGGCATGGGGGATGGCTGATTCTGCGGGTGTGGGGTCACGCGGGGGTGGGTCATTGGACCAGAATCGGTCTCGATGGACGCTCACGACAGGGCCACTTCTCCGCGAGTGGTCACACGATTGGCCGATGCGGACCGCACCGCAGCGGTGTCTCCCGCGGCGCTGGCGGCGCGGCTGGGGCGCTGGGTCGACTCCGACGGGTCGCTGACGGCGAGTCTGGCCGCCGCTCTGCGCGCGCTCGTGAGCTCGGGCGAACTGCGCCCCGGCGACCGACTGCCCTCGGAGCGCGCGCTCGCCGCGGCCGTCGCGGTCTCACGCGGCACGGTCGTCGCGGCCTACGCCGCGCTCGCCGACAGCGGCGTGCTGGAACGGCGGCAGGGCAGCGGCACGCGCGTCGCGGGGGCGGCGATCGCGCTGCCGGCCCGGCGCTCGCAGGGCGAGAGCCTCTTCCAAGCCGCGCCCGCCTCCATCGACCTCCTGCGCGCGGTGCCGCGCATCCCCCCGCGCACGATCGAGATCGTGCGCGGCTTCGATGCCGCCCTCGTCGCCGCGACGGCCGCCGATTCCGACCCCGCGGGCCTGCCCGAGGTGCGGGAACGCATCGCGCGACTGCTGAGCGACGATGGCACGCCGACGACGCCCGAGCAGGTGATCGTCACCAGCGGCGCCCAGCAGGCGCTGAGCCTCGTGATCGACGAGCTCGTCGCGCCGGGCGACGTCGTGCTGAGCGAGGAGCTCAGCTGGCCCGGTCTCGTCGACCCGGTCCGGCGGCGGGGAGCGCGCGTGCACGGGGTGCCGATGACGCCGGACGGCGTCGACGTGGATGCCCTGGAGGCCGCGATCGTGGCCCTGCGCCCCGTCCTCATCGCCCTCAACCCCCACCACCACAACCCGACCGGATCACGGATGCCGCCGGCATCCCGTTTGGCGGTCGCCGAGCTCTCCGCCCGTTACGGCGTGCGCGTCATCGAAGACCGCGTGCTCGCGAACATCTCCTTCGACGGCGTCGTGCCGGTGTCGCTGGCGGCGTTGCGCTCGGACGCGCCCGTCATCGTCGTCGACTCGCTGTCGAAGTGGGCGTGGTTGGGCCTGCGCATCGGGTGGGCGCGCGCCGATCCCGTGCTGATCCGGAGACTGCGCGCGTCGCGGCAGCTCGTCGACCAAGCCGCCAGCGTGCCGGCGCAGCGGATGGCGCTGGGTCTTCTCGACGAGGCGCCCGCCCTGCGCCGCGACGCGAGCACCACCCACGCCGCGGCGCTGGAGCGGCTGGTCCCGGTGGTGCACGAGCACCTTCCGGGCTGGAGCTTCGACGTGCCGCGCGGCGGCCTCTCGCTCTGGGCGCGCCTGCCCTCGGGGTCGGCGACCGCGTTCGCGCGGCGCGCGGCTCTGGCGGGTGTGGCGGTCGCCGGCGGCTCGGAGTTCGCGGCATCCGCACCCGCCGACGACCACATCCGCATCCCCTTCACCGCTCCCGACGAGCTGCTCCACGTCGCGATCGAGCGGCTCGGGCGGGTCTGGCGCGCGGGGTGATCACCCGGCCTGCGGAGCCGTCGCCTCGGCGGTCTTCGACAGCCGCAGCCACGTCTCCACGACGGTGTCGGGGTTGAGCGACACCGACTCGATGCCCTCGGCGACGAGCCATTCGGCCAGATCGGGATGATCCGACGGGCCCTGCCCGCAGATGCCGACGTACTTGCCGGCCGCGCGGCAGGCGCTGATCGCGAGGGACAGCAGGCGCAGCACGGCCGGGTCGCGCTCGTCGAACGTCGACGCCACGAGCCCTGAGTCGCGGTCGAGGCCGAGGGTCAGCTGCGTCATGTCGTTCGAGCCGATCGAGAAGCCGTCGAAGAACTCCAGGAATCGGTCGGCGAGCAGCGCGTTGGACGGCAGCTCGCACATCATGATGACCTTGAGGTCGTTCTCGCCGCGCCGCAGCCCGTTCTCGGCGAGCAGCTCGACGACCGCGTGCCCTTCGCCGACGGTGCGCACGAACGGCACCATGACCTGCACGTTCGTGAAGCCCATCTCATCGCGCACGAATCGCAGCGCCTCGCACTCCATGTCGAAGCACGGGCGGAAATCGGGCGAGATGTACCGCGACGCCCCGCGGTACCCGAGCATGGGGTTCTCCTCGTGCGGCTCGTACAGCTCGCCGCCGACGAGGTTCGCGTACTCGTTCGACTTGAAGTCGCTGAGACGCACGATCACCGGCTCCGGCCAGAAGGCGGCGGCGATCATCGACACCCCCTCGGCCACGCGGCGCACGAAGTAGTCGCGCGGCGTGTCGTACGCCGCCGTGGCGTCGGCCACCCGCTCGCGCAGCTCGCCGTCGAGCGTGTCGAACTCCAGGAGCGCCCGCGGGTGGATGCCGATCTGCCGGTTGATGACGAACTCCAGCCGGGCCAGGCCCACGCCGCGATGCGGCAGCCGCGAGAACGAGAAGGCCTGGTCGGGAGTGCCGACGTTCATCATGATCTTCACCGGCGCCTCCGGCATGGAGTCCAGCCGCGTGATCTCCTCCTCGAACGGGAGGATGCCGCGGTAGACGAACCCGGTGTCGCCCTCGGCGCACGAGACGGTGACCTCGTCGCCGTCGGACACGATGGTGGTGGCATCCCCCGTGCCGACGACGGCGGGGATGCCGAGCTCGCGCGCGATGATCGCCGCGTGACAGGTCCGCCCGCCGCGGTTGGTCACGATCGCGCTCGCGCGCTTCATGATCGGCTCCCAGTCGGGATCGGTCATGTCGGCGATGAGCACCTCGCCCGGCTGGAAGTCGGCCATCTGGTCGAGACTGCGCAGCACCCGCGCGGGTCCCGCACCGATGCGCTGGCCGATCGCACGGCCCGCCGTCGCCACCTCGCCGCGCGCGCCGAGCACGAAGCGCCGGATCACGCCCGCCTTGACCCGCGACACGACCGTCTCCGGGCGCGCCTGCAGGATGTAGAGCCGTCCGTCGATCCCGTCTTTGCCCCACTCGATGTCCATCGGACGTCCGTAGTGCTCCTCGATCACGAGCGCCTGGCGGGCGAGTTCGACGAGGTCGGCGTCGTCGATCGAGAACAGACGCCGAGCGGATGCCGGGACGTCCTCGAACCGTGTCGAGGCGCCCGCCTCGCGGGCATCCGTGTACCGCATGGCGATCGCCTTCTCGCCGACGGAGCGCTTGAGCACTGCGGGGCGACCCGCGCGCAGTGCGACCTTCGAGACGTAGAACTCGTCCGGGTTCACCGCACCCTGCACGACCGCCTCGCCGAGTCCGTACGAGCTCGTGATGAACACGGCATCCTCGAAGCCCGACTCGGTGTCGACGGTGAACATGACGCCGGCGGCGCCGATGTCGGAGCGCACCATCTTCTGGACGCCGGCCGACAGCGCGACCTCGTCGTGGTCGAACCCGTGGTGGGCGCGGTACGCGATCGCCCGGTCGTTGTAGAGCGACGCGAACACCGACCGGATCGCGGCGAGGACGTTGTCGATGCCCGCGACGTTCAGGAACGTCTCCTGCTGGCCGGCGAACGAGGCGTCGGGCAGGTCTTCGGCGGTCGCGGAGGAGCGCACCGCGAAGGAGGCCTCGGGGTTCTCGCCCGCGAGGCGGGCGTAGGCCGTGCGGATCGACGCCTCCAGCTCGGCCGGGAAGGGCTGCTCCTCGATCCACGCCCGGATCTGGGTCCCCGCGTGCGTGAGCGCCGCGACGTCCTCGACGTCCACGTCCGCGATGGCCGCGGCGATCCGCTCGCGCAGCCCGCCCTCCGCCAGGAACTCCCGGTACGCGTCGGCGGTCGTGGCGAAGCCGCCGGGCACGCTCACCCCCAGAGCGGCGAGATGCGACACCATCTCGCCGAGCGATGCGTTCTTGCCGCCCACGGCGGGGAGGTCTGCCATGCCGAGCTGATCGAACCAGAGGATGCTGCTCATGTGTCGGGCCTTTCGGTGGGAGGGGGCGAGGGG
>NZ_JBXAFF010000032.1:31064-32469 GCF_058792815.1 Microbacterium sp. MPR-TSA4 | reverse complement strand
GGTCGGCGCCGAACACGTCGCCGAAGTTCTTCTCCCAGTCCCGGGCGAACAACAGCGTGTGGTGAGCGAGCTGCGGCAGCTCCCCGTCGACACCGAGCAGGAGCAGCAGCGCCCCCGGCCCCGGGTTGCGCCGGCGCCACCACCGTGGCGGGTAGGACTGGAGCGACGGCGGGAGCATGGTCGTCTCGGTCTCGTGGAGATCGGCGGAGGAGACGACGATGTCGGCCTCTCGCACGGTGCCGTCGGAGAGGCGGATGCCGATCGCACGGGCATCCTGGGTGAGGATCTCGGCGACCGGCGAGGAGGTGTGCAGCACCGCGCCCTGTGCACGGGCGACCCGCGCGACCGCGGCGATGACCTCGGTGAAGCCGCCCTGCGGATACAGCACCCCCTCGTCGAGATCGAGGTGGCTCATCAGGTGGTACAGGCTGGGCGCGTCGAACGGCGACGAGCCGAGGAACACGGCCGGGTAGCCGAGGATCTGACGCAGCACCGGATCGCGGAAACGACGGGCGACATGGTCGTCGAGCGACCGTGTCAGCAGCGGCGCCAGTCGTGGCAGTTGACCGGCGACGGCAGGATCGCGCAGTCCCTTCGTGGAGGCGTACGTGTCGTAGAGGAATCGCGACACGGCGAGGTCGTAGGCGTCGGCGGCCGAGTCGAGGTACGCGTCGAGGCGGGCTCCCGCGCCGGGTTCCCGGCTCTCGAAGAGATCCCGCGCCGCCTCGCGCCCCGAGACGACGTCGACGGCGGAGCTGACGGCACCGGCATCCGGTTCGGGGTACACCCGGTAGGCCGGGGTCAGCGGCACCAGGTCGAGCTCGGCGGCGGCGCTCGTGCCGCACAGGCGGAAGAAGTGGTCGAAGACCTCGGGCATGAGGTACCAGCTGGGGCCGGTGTCGAAGCGGAAGCCGTCGCGCTCCCAGGAGCCGGCCCGCCCGCCCAGCGCGTCCCCGGCCTCGTGCAGCTCCACCTGCCACCCGTCACGGGCGAGGAGGGCGGCGGTCGCGAGGCCGGAGATCCCGCCACCGATGACGAGGGCCGTGCGGGTCATGGAGTGCTCCGTTTCGGGGGGCGGCCGGCGAGCGCCCGGGCCGCGATGGTGGCCTTGACCGGTGTGGGGACGGACACACGGGCCGTGTCGTCGTCCTCGCGCAAGCGGTGCGCGAGCTCGGCGAACAGGCCGTGGGCGGTCGTCACGGCTCGCCGGCAGTCGGCGGGCAGGTCGGCGATCGCGGCGGCCGCGGCATCCAGGTCGGCGTCGATGCGGTCGAGGACGGCCGTGCGATCGCGGCGTCCGTCCTGCAGTCCGAGATAGTCCCGTCCCAGCCGGTTCTCGTCGTCGGTGCGGTCGCGGAGGAAGTTGACGTCCTGGAAGGCGGCGCCCACGCGCCGGGCGCCGGCG
>NZ_JBXAFF010000032.1:0-31054 GCF_058792815.1 Microbacterium sp. MPR-TSA4 | reverse complement strand
GCGATCTGGCCCTGCAGCGCGCGCGGGGCGGGGCGCCGTCGACGAGGCCGGGGTCGGGAGCGAGCGGTGTCGCCCGCCCCGCGTTGACGAACACCTGCAGGCACATGAGGCCGACGACCTCGGCCGAGCCGTAGACGTACTCGTCGTGCGAGGCGTCGTCGTGCCGCGTGCGCGTGAGATCCGTCCGCATCGAGGCGAAGAACGGTCGCACCAGGTCGTGTCCGATACCGCACTCCCGGGCGGCGAGGGCGAACGCGTGGACGATCAGGTTGGTGCTGAACCCCCGGGCGACGGCTGCGAGCGTCTCGGCCTCGAGCTCGTCGAGCAGGAGCCGCTGGGTCGGCGCGGGAAGGCCGGTCTGCTCGGCGGCGCCGTCGACCACCTCATCGGCGACGCGCACGAGCGCGTAGATGCTGCGCACGTGGGTGCGCACGCGGGGACCGAGCAGGCGGCAGGCGAGCGCGAACGACGTGGAGTACGCGGCGATGACCGTGGCCGCCGCCTCCTGCGCGCAGCGGTCGTACAGGGAGCCGCCGGCCGCGGGGGCGCCGCTCACGGGATGCGCCCTTCGATCGCGTTCGCGACCTCCGCCAGCAGCGTCACCGCGGCCGGGGGCAGCGCCGGGGAGGCCGATCGGCTCCGCGCGCGGCGCAGCCGGTCGTCGATGAGGGCGACCAGGTGGTCGCGTGCCCCGCTCGCCTCGAGCTCGCGCTGGGCGCGCCGCACGGCGATCGGCCCGGTGTGCGCAACGGCCAGCGCGGAGCTGACCCGGGGCCAGGCCGCCGTGTCGCGGGCGAGGGCGATGAGGGGCGTGCGCTTCGCCTCGCGGAGGTCGGCGCCCGGATCGCGCCCGGCCTGGCTGCGGGACCCGAACGTGCCGATGAGGTCGTCGACGAGCTGGAACGCGAGACCCAGGTCGGCTGCGGCCAGCGACAGCCGGGAGCGGGCTTCGGCCGGTGCTCCCGCCATGATGGCTCCGGCGAGCAGCGGCGCCTCGAAGGAGTAGGCGGCGGTCTTGTCGTGCGCCGCCCCGAGAAGGGCATCGGTGTCGGGGTAGTCGGCGCGCGCGGCGTGCTCGACATCGGCGAGCTCGCCGGAGGCCGAGACGAGGATCGCGTCGTCGATGATCTCCAGCAGGGCGTGCCGTGTGGTCTCGTCGACGTCGCAGCAGGCGACGAGGCGGGCGGCCTCGAACAGCAGCAGGTCGCCGGCGAGCACGGCGGCGGCATCGCCCACGATGGCGGCCTGCTCGGGCCCGGCACCGAACGCCTGGGCTCGGGTCCGGAAGCGTCCGGCGACGTTGGGGATGCCGCGGCGCTCGAGATCGCGATCGATGAGGTCGTCGTGCACGACGAAGGCCGTGTGCAGCAGCTCGAGCGCGGCCGCGACGTCCCACAGGGCCGTGGTGTCGTCGTCGCGACCTCCGCCGAAGGCGCGGTAGGAGGCGACGACGAGAGCCGGGCGCAGCCGCTTGCCGTCGGCGGCGGCCGCGGTGGTCGCGGCGGTGAGGGCCTTCGCCCCCTCTCCGAGCGGAGCGGCGCGGCGTTGCAGCCGGCTCAGGGCGCGCTCGATCGCGGCGTCGACGCTGATGCGCGCGTCATCGTCGAGCAACGCGATCACGACGCGCTCCGCACCGTCGCGGGCTCGAAGACGCCGAGCTGCTCGGCTTGCAGGACGAGCCAGGGGCTGAACGCCCAGGGGGTGGCACGCAACGACACGGCGAGCTCGGCCGGATCGACCCAGCGCGCTTCGGCCACCTCGCGCGGGTTGAGCCGCGGCTCGTCGTCGACGAGTGCCGTGTAGACCGGGCAGATCTCGTGCTCCACGATGCCGCTCGCGTCGACCGCGCGGTAGCGGAACAGGGGGAGGGCGAGCCGCACGTCGCGCAGGGTCAGACCCAGTTCGTGCTCGGCGCGGCGGTGCACGGCATCCATCACCGGCTCCGCGGGACGCGGGTGCCCGCAGAAGGAGTTGCTCCACACGCCGGGCCAGGTCAGCTTGTCGAGGGCGCGGCGGGTCACGAGCGTCTCGCCGCGGGAGTTGTAGACGTGGCAGGAGAAGGCGAGGTGCAGAGCCGTGTCGGTGCCGTGCACGCTGGCCTTCGGCGCCGTGCCGATCTCGTCCCCGTTGTCGTCGAGCAGGACCACGTATTCTGTCGGGGACACGATCTTCTCCTTATTGCTAGTTTAGCTAGCGATTTTAAGGGATACTACCTTTCGAGTGAGGGGGGTGTCCAGCGTGAAAGACCGGTGGATCCCGACGACGCAGCGCGACGAACTCGTCCGCGACGCGTTGGTCGCCGTGCGCTCCTTCAGCGATTCTATGGATCGGCTGCACGGCGTGCTGCGTTCCGACATGGACATGAACGGGTCCGATCTCGCGGCCCTGCGCATGCTCATCGTGCGCGAGCAGCGCGGCGAATGGGTCTCGCCCCACGAGATCGCGAAGCACCTCGCGATCTCCACGGCATCCACGACGAAGCTGCTCGACCGGCTGAGCGAGCGGGGGCACATCGAGCGGCGTCCCCACCCCGCCGATCGACGGGCGCGCATCGTCGTGCTCACCGAGCGCGCGCGCAGCGAGTTCTCCCGCCACCTCGGGCAGCGCATGGCGAAGATGCGCGACGTCATGGACGGCTACAGCGACGAGGAGCTCCGTGCGATCGCGCGTTTCCTCGAGGACATGGACGACGCGCTCGTCGAGTGAACGGCCGCGGGTCGGCGCACACGAAGAAGGCGCCCCCGGATCGGGGACGCCTTCTTCGTGACCGCGTGACACACGCGATATTGGTTGCGGGGACAGGATTTGAACCTGCGACCTCTGGGTTATGAGCCCAGCGAGCTACCGAGCTGCTCCACCCCGCGGCACAAGGAATAGCCTAACACGGGTTCGGAGTGCCGGTGTACACGGGGCGCTCCTCGCCACGCGAACCGGGCGTTGCCGAAGGTCCATGCCGCGGGGGAGGATGGGGTCGTGACCGCACCCTCCCGTTCGTGCCCCGCTGCATGCCCGGCGGCGCCGGAGGGGAGCCGGGAATGAGAGCGGATGCCGTGGGCATCGCGGTGGCGCAGTTCGCGCCCACCGCCGACAAGGCCGACAACCTGCGCGTGATCGACGAGCTCGCCGCCGCCGCCTCCGCGCGGGGCGCGGCGGTCGTGGCGTTCCCGGAGTACGCGAGCTACTTCGTCGATCCGTTCGATGCCTCGCTCGCCGAGAACGCGGAGTCGCTCGACGGACCCTTCGTGACCGAGCTCACGGCGATCGCCGCCCGACACGGCCTCGTCGTCACGGCCGGCCTGGTCGAACGGGGCGAGGCCGGGCGTGTGCGCAACGCGGTCGTGGCCGTCGATGCCGGCGGCATCCTCGCCGTCTCCCACAAGCTGCACCTGTACGACGCGTTCGGCCAGCGGGAGTCGGACTGGGTCGAACCGGGGGCCATCGGCGCGCCGGAGACCTTCGAGGTGGGCGGGCTGACCGTGGCGCTGATGACCTGCTACGACCTGCGCTTCCCCGAAGTGGCGCGTGTGCTCGCCGATGCGGGCGCCCACGTGGTGCTCGTGGCGGCCGAGTGGGTGCGCGGGCCCCTCAAGGAGCACCACTGGCGGACGCTCCTGCACGCGCGGGCGATCGAGAACACGCTGTACGTCGCGGGTGCCGACCACCCGCCGCCGCTGGGGGTGGGTGCATCGGTGGTCGTGGATCCGCAGGGCGTGGAGATCGCGGGCGTCGGAACCGCGAGCGACGTGGCGGTCGGTTTCGCCGACGTCGGCACGATCGAGCGTATCCGGCGGGTCAATCCGGCGCTCGCGCTGCGGCGCTTCGACGTCGCACCGCGCTGACACGACGCTCACACGGCGCCGTGCACGAGGAGCACGAGAGGGCCTCGACCGCCCGCGCTCAGCGGCCCGGTGACGGCTCCATCGCCGCGAGCCGGGCGCTCGCCTCCTCGATGACCTCCGTGCGCTTGCAGGCGGCGAAGCGGACGAGGGTGGCATAGTCGGCCCGGTGCGACGCGCTCGCGAAGGCCGTGAGCGGGATGGCCACGACCCCGGCGCGCGCGGGCAGCTCGCGGCAGAACTGCGCCGCATCGGTGCCGGGACTCAGCAGCGGTGCCGCGTCGGCGACGGTGAAGTAGGAGCCGGCCGGCTCGGACACCGTGAAGCCGGCGGCATCCAGCCCCGCCGCGAGCAGGTCGCGCTTGCTGCGCAGCGTCGATGCGATGCCGGTGAAGAAGTCGTCCGGGAGGGCGAGGCCGGTGGCGATCGCGTGCTGGAAGGGTGTGCCGTTCACATACGTGAGGAACTGCTTGACCGCGAGGACGGCGTCGATCAGCGCCGCGGGCCCCGACACCCATCCGATCTTCCACCCCGTGGTGGAGAAGGTCTTGCCCGCCGACGAGATCGTGAGCGTGCGTTCCGCAGCGCCGGGCAGCGTCGCGATCGGCTCGTGCCGGGCGTCGAACACGAGATGCTCGTAGACCTCGTCGGTGACGATGACGGCGTCGTGACGTTCGGCCAGGCGCACGATCTCCGCGCGGACCTCCGGCGAGAAGACCGCCCCGGTGGGATTGTGGGGGTCGTTGACGAGGATGATCCGGGTGCGGTCGGTGACGGCGGCTGCGAGCCGCTCGAGGTCCGGCTGGAACCGCGGCCACGCCAGCGGCACCGTCACCAGCCGGGCGCCGGCCAGGGCGACGCACGCCGCGTAGGAGTCGTAGTAGGGCTCGAAGACGACGACCTCGTCGTCGGGGGAGTCGATGAGGGCGAGCAGAGTGGCCGCCAGTGCCTCGGTCGCCCCGGCCGTCACGAGGATCTCGCGGTCGGGATCGAGCTCTCGTCCGTAGAAGCGCCGTTGATGCGCCGCGATCGCGGTGAGCAGCGCCGGCACGCCGCGACCGGGCGCGTACTGGTTGAACCCGGCCGAGATCGCGTCGCGCGCCGCGTCGAGGACGGCACGCGGCCCGTCCTCGTCGGGAAAGCCCTGCCCGAGGTTGATGGCGCCGGTGCGTGCGGCGAGGCCGCTCATCTCGGCGAAGATCGTCGGCGCCGCGACACCGTCCGACGACAGCAGTCCCGCGCCCTGTGCGGTACGGCGCCACGCGCCCGGAATCTCTCGCATCGCGCTCAGGCTACATGCATAGGCTCAGCGGGGTGCGGACATAAGCAACACACAGAATCGCGCGACATCCTGATCAGGACTTGGGAAGAAGGAAGCACCAATGAGCGAGAACACCCCCTCGAACACCGACCCGCAGGACGCCGCCGCGCAGGGCTACGACGCCGCCGCGCAGGGCTCCGAGACGCCCGCCGTCGCCGAGACCCCCACCGCCGCGGAGACCCCGGCCGCCCCCGAGACCGTCGCGAACGCCGGGGACGCGCCGCAGCGCCCGCCGCTGCCGGAGCAGCCCGCGACCCAGGCGGCACAGGCGCCGGCCGTCGCGCCCACCGGCTACTCCTCGAACGCGCCGTACACCGCGCCGACCGTCCCGTCGTCGGCGCAGCCGTCGCCGTACGGGGCGCCCGCCTACACGGGCGCGGCCTTCGGTGCGCAGCCGACCATGCCGTACGGCGCGACCGCGACCGCCGAGCCGGCGGCACCCGCCGCGCGCATCGGTGCCGGCAAGATCGTCGGCATCATGGTCGCCGCCGCCCTCGTGGGTGGAGCGGCCGGAATCGGCGGCGCCGCTGCCGGCGCGTCGCTGTTCCCGCAGTCGCAGACGGTCATCAGCGGCGCGCCCGCGGCCGTCACGGTCAACAACACCTCGTCGGTGAACCAGACGACCGCCATCGCGGCCAAGGTGGTCCCGAGCGTCGTGACGATCTCGGCGACGTCGGGCTCGTCGGGCGGAACCGGCTCGGGTGTGGTGCTGACCACCGACGGCTACGTCGTGACGAACACCCACGTCGTGACCCTCGACGGCCAGACCGCCGACGCCACGCTCTCGGTGACCACCTCCGACGGGAAGGTCTACGCCGCGACGATCGTCGGGACCGACCCCACGTACGATCTCGCGGTGATCAAGCTGACCGATGCATCCGGCCTGACCCCGATCGATTTCGGCGACTCGTCGAACCTCAACGTCGGCGACCAGACGGTCGCGGTCGGCGCGCCGCTCGGTCTGTCCAACACCGTGACCACGGGTATCGTGAGCGCGCTGAACCGCTCGATCCAGATCGCCTCGTCGGCGGCTCCGGAGGGCGACACGCAGGAGCAGACGCCGCAGCAGGGCGAGAACGGCTCGCCGTTCCAGTTCGACTTCGGCCAGGGTCAGCAGACCACGGCGACGAGCTCGATCTCGATCGCGGTGATCCAGACGGATGCCGCGATCAACCCCGGCAACTCCGGCGGTGCCCTGGTCGACGGTGAGGGCAAGCTCATCGGCATCAACGTCGCCATCGCGTCGGCGGGAGGCTCCAGCTCGAGCGGCCAGTCGGGCTCGATCGGCGTCGGCTTCTCGATTCCTTCCAACATCGTCAAGCGCGTGACCGACGAGCTGATCAAGGACGGCAAGGCCACGCACGGCCTGCTCGGCGCCGGTGTCCGCGACGCGGCCACGCAGGAGGGCGCGACCACCGCGGGTGCCTACATCGCGGAGGTCACCTCGGGCGGTGCGGCGGCCAACGCAGGGCTGCAGAAGGGCGACGTGGTGACGTCGTTCAACGGGTTCCCGATCACCGACGCGACCGACCTCACCGCGCAGGTGCGCGCGCTCGCGGCGGGTTCGAAGGCCACGATCGTGTACGAGCGCAACGGCAAGACGGCCTCCGCCGAGGTCACGCTCGGGGAGCTGCAGCCGTAAGCACGCCCTCAGGCTCGGACGCCACCCCGCGATAGGCTCGCGGGGTGGCGTCCTTCTCGTTCGGCGTCGGCAATGCCCGCAAGCTCCTGCGCGTGCCGATGTACGTCGGCGGGCGCCTCGCGACCCTGCTGATCCCGCGCTCGCGCGACCGGTGGGTCTTCGGGTGCGCGTGGGGCGTCGGCGACGGCGCATGGGCGCTCTGGCAGCACGCGCGCGGCGAGGGCGTGCGCGCGGTCTGGCTGACCGGTTCCGCCCGCGACGACCTGCAGGCGCAGGCACGCGGCATCCCGTGGACGCGCAAAGGGTCGCTGCGCGGGTTCTGGGTGACGGCGCGCGCCGGGGTCATCGTGATCACCCACGGCTTCGGCGATGTCAACCGCTACGCCGCGACCGGCGGCGTGGTCGTGCAGCTGTGGCACGGCATCCCGTTGAAGCGTCTGGGACTGGACGCACCCGTGACGATGCAGGTGACCGCCCGCCGTCTCCCGGCGCGAGTCGAGCGGATCCTCACACGGGTGGTGACCGCGGCGTACCGCCGCACGCAGTCGCGCATCCGCGTGCTGCCGGCCGCCTCCCAGCTCGTGCGGGGCCGCCTCGAGTCCGCCTTCGGGCTCCCCTCGACGCGGGTGCCCGTGACGGGGGAGCCGCGCACCGATGTGCTCTTCGCCGGCGACGCCGACGAGCGGCGTGCGCGCGCCCGCACCGCCGTCGCGGAGGCGACCGGTGCGCTCGGGACGGCGAGGCTGATCCTCTACGCGCCGACCTGGCGCGACGGCGCCCCCGATCCCGCCGTCCCGACGCCCGCCGAGGCGGATCGCCTTCGCGCCCTGCTCACCGAGTCGGACGCCGTGCTCCTGATCCGGTCGCACCCGCACGGCGCCGGCGCCTACGCGCGTCACGCCGGGGAGCGCATCCGTCTTCTCGGAGCCGACCTCGTCGCCGAGGTCACGCCTCTGCTGCCGGCGATCGACGTGCTGATCACGGACTACTCGTCCATCGTCTTCGACGCGGCGCTCGTCCCCGTGCCCGCGGTCTTCCTCACCCCGGACCTCGCCGCCTACGCCCGGACGCGCGGGTTCTACGGAACCTTCCGCGACGTGTCGGGGGAGGCCCCCGCCACGACCTGGGACGAGGCGATCGCCCAGACGCGCGCGGTCCTCACCGATCCCGCCGAGCACGCGCGGCGTGTGGCGGCGGCCCGCGCGCTGAGCGCGCGCGTGCACGACGTCGCCGACGGTGGCGGCAGCGCCCGCGTGTTCGGGGCGATTCAGGCGGCGCTCGCCGCAGAGAGGCGATCATGACGATCACCGCGTCGATCCGCCACGCCGAGGCGGGCCCCGAGCTCGTCCTGCAGGGTGAGGGGAAGCTGCCCGACGCCGCCGTGCTCGCCGGTCGGCGTGCGCGGGTGGACGGGAGTCCCGCCGCCGACGGCACCGGGGGGTGGACCGCGGCGCTGCCCCTGCGTTCGGCGCGCGGCGGCGAGCGCGAGCTGCCGCTGCCGACCGGCGACTACCGCCTTCGCCTCGACGGCGCCGACGCCGGCGAGGTGGCCGCGGCATCCATCGCCGACACCATGACCTCGACGATGCGTGTCGCCCTCCGCGACGGGACGCTCACGGTGCGTCCGCCGATCGACGCCGCGTACGACTCGGCCGAAGCGCAGGCCGCTCTCGAGCGCCGATATGCGACGCGCCCGGGGGGCGAGCTGGAGAACGCCGTCTTCTTCGAGAGCTTCTACGGGCGCATCGCCGGGTGCAATCCGCGGGCGATCGACCGTGAGCTCGCGCGTGCAGCTCCCGGGGTGATCCGCTACTGGAGCGTCGTCGACCTCTCGGTGGCGGTGCCCGACGGCGCGGTGGCCGTGGTCGAGGGCAGCCCGCAGTGGTGGCGCGCGCGAGCGTCGGCGCGTCTGCTCGTGGTCAACGACTGGCTGCGGCGACGCTATGTGCGCCGTCCCGGCCAGCGCGTGCTGCAGACCTGGCACGGCACGCCCCTCAAGCGCCTCGCCCTGCACCGACCGGGCTTCGACCTGCGGCGGATGCTCGCGGTGGTGCGCGAGGGTCGCCGCTGGGACGTGCTGCTCGCCCAGAACGAGTACGGCGCGCGAACGCTGCGCGCGGCCTACGCGTTCCTGCGTCGTCCGATCTGGGTGGAGGGGTATCCCCGCAACGACGAGCTGTCGGCAGGCACCGGGAGCAGGCAGCAGGAGATCCGGTCGCTGCTCGGGATCGGCGCCGAGGAACACGTGCTCCTCTACGCACCCACGTGGCGAGACGACCGCGAACAGATCGTCGACTTCCTGGACCTGCCGGCGTTCGCCGAAGCCACCGGTTCGGTGGTGCTGGTGCGCGGTCATTCGCGGACGCTGCTGCCGGGGGTGGACCTCACCGTCGATGCGCCCGGGCCGCGGGTCATCGACGTCACGGGTCACTCCGACACGTCCGAGCTGCTGATGATCGCCGATGCGCTCATCACGGACTACTCGTCCGTGATGTTCGATTTCACCGCCACCGGCAAGCCGATCTTCTTCTTCACCCCCGACCTCGAGCATTACCGCGGGCGGCTGCGCGGCTTCTACTTCGATCTCGCGGCCCACGCGCCCGGGCCTCTGGCGACGACCCAGGAGGAGCTGACGCGCCTGGTCGCCGATGAGACGGTGCCGGAGCAGTTCGCGAGCCGGTATGCGACCTGGCGCGCCCGCGTCAACGCCCGCGACGACGGACGTGCGGCCGAACGGGTCGTCGCCCGGATCCTCGACCAGAGGTTCGTCGACCGGGACTGATCGGGCCGGCGCGTGCCGCGGGGTCGGGTCGCGCGAGGGCAGCGGCGTTCCGGGGCAGCGGCGTAGCGGTTCAGCGGTGTCAGGGCAGCGGCGTGTTGCGATCCAGACGCGACGTGTCGATGTTCTCGCGCGCGCCGCGAGCGGCACCGATGAGGAAGCCGACGCCCCACGCGACGTGCATGGTCGGCAGCACCACCAGGCCCCAGAGCCGCTCCCGGATGCCGGGACCCGCGGCCGGGCTCAGCGCCCAGCCGACCACCACCAGCGCGTATGCCGCGAGCGGCGCATACACGACGGAGGCCACGAGCGCCGGGATGCCGCTGAGGACGCCCGTCGCCTGCAGGACGCCGACGATGAGGGCGGCGACGGTGGTGAGCACCAGAGCGGGCGGCGCGAAGAAGCGCAGCGAATTGCGGCGACCGTATCGGCGCACGAGCTCGCCGCGCCACGTTCCCGTCGAGCGGAACTGCCGCGCCAGTCGCGTCCAACGCTCGCGCGGCCAGTACGTGACGGCCAGCTCGGGATCGAACCACACGCGGTAGCCGGCGCGTCGGATGCGCAGATTGAGCTCCCAGTCCTCCCCGCGGCGGATGGTCTCGTCGAACAGCCCGACCTCGTCGAGCACGTCGCGCCGGATCACGCCGAGATAGGCCGACTCGGCCGGACCCGCACGGCCGCCCGAATGGTAGGCGCCGCCGCCGAGGCCCACACGGGCGTTGTACGCGCGGGCGACGGCACGCTGGAAGCCGGTGCGGCCGTCCGCGCGCATGACTCCGCCGACGTTGGCCGCACGCACCCTCGCCAAGGTGTCCAGCGCGCGCTGCGCGTATCCGGGTTCGAGCTCCGAGTGCGCGTCCACGCGCACGATCGTCGGGTAGCGCGCCGCTCGGATGGCGAGGTTCAGGCCCACCGGGATGTCGGCGGCCGGGTTGCGGATGAGGCGTACCCGCGGGTCGCGCGCCGCCAGCTCCGCGGCGATCGCGTCGGTCGCGTCGGTGGACGGTCCGAGAGCGAGGATGACCTCGCTGGGGCCGGCCGTCTCCTGGGCGAGCGCGCTCTCGACGGCGCGGGTCAGATACGCCTGCTCGTTGAGCACAGGCATCACGAAGCTGACCCCGGCATCCGGGGACGGCACCCGCGCGTCCCGGGAGCGTGCCGCGACGGAGTGCATCCGACGATCATCCCATGCCGGGGGCGCACCGGCGCGGCCGCCGTAGGCTGGAGGGATGGGAATCGTCTCCGAGGCACGCCGCGCCCGCTCGCTGCTGCGGCGCGTGGCCAACGGGCGGTCGGCACTGCGGGAGGTGCGCCGCGAACAGGCTGCGCGGCCCCCGGCACCGCCGGCCCACTTCCGGATCGCGGTGTACTTCGCCGACGGCGACGTGAACATGTACCAGATCCGTCAGTGGTATCGGCCGCTGGCCGCCGTCGCCGGGCGGTGGCCGGTCGTGGTGCTCAGCCGGCACGCGACGGGTGCGCGGGCACTCCTGGCCGACGACGCCCTGCCCGTCGCGTTCGTCCCGAAGGTGCGCGACCTCGAGCACTACATCGCGCAGCAGGACATCCGGGTGGTCCTCTACGTCAACCAGAACACGCGGAACTTCCAGATGTTCCGGTACGGTCGCCGCTGGCACGTGTTCATCAACCACGGCGAGTCCGACAAGATGTACATGACCACGAACCAGTTCAAGGCGTACGACTACGCCCTGGTCGCGGGGGAGGCGGCGCGCGATCGCCTCTCACGGACGCTGTGGGACTACGACGTCGATCGGCGCACGATCGCCGTCGGCCGTCCCCAGACCGATCACTACGTCGGTGAGCCGCCGTATGCGCCCGACGAGCGCACGGTGGTGCTCTACGCGCCGACCTGGGAGGGCGATCGTCCGGCGGCCCGTTACGGCTCTCTCCGCAGCCACGGGGAGGCCCTCGTCGCGGCGCTGCTGTCGTCGCCCCGGTACCGTCTCATCTACCGTCCCCACCCCCGCTCGGGCGTCGTCGACCCGGAGTACGGCGCGGCGAACGCGCGCATCGTGGCCGCCATCACGGCTGCGAACGCGTCCGATCCGACGGCCCGGCACGTCGTCGACGCCGGGGGAGAGCTGGGCTGGCAGCTCCTCGCCGCCGACATCGCCGTCGTCGACATCTCCGCGATGGTCTACGACCGTCTCGCGACGAGCAAGCCCCTGCTGATCACGCGCCCGGTCGATCCCGCCGCCGACGTCGATACGAACGGGTATCTGTCGGATGCCGAGTGGCTGGATGCCGCCGGTGCGGCCGACGTCGACGACCGCATCACGCGGATGCTCGACGACCCTGACGCGGCCGCGCGTCTCGCGCGGTGGGTGCAGCGGTACTTCGGCGATACGGCGCCGGGTGCGGCATCCGCGCGGTTCGAGGCCGCCATCGCCGAGCTCATGCGACGGTGGGAGACGTGGGATGCCGCGACGCGCGCGGACGCGGCGTCCGGGCCTTCGGCCGGTGTGGAGGGCTGAGCGCGCTCAGCGCGTGACGAGCCGCGCCACCGCCGCCAGCGGTATCGCGAGCCACGCCGGACGGTGGCGCGCCTCGTAGATCGCTTCGTACACGGCCTTGTCGAGCTCGAGCGCGTCGAGGAGAGCACCCGACGGGTCGGCGAACGTGGAGCCGTACCCGGTGAGGAAGCTCGTGCGGGCGGCGAGCGCCCACGCGTCGGCGGCGGCGTCGGCCGTGGCGTCGAGCTGGTGCGGCCCGCGCTGGAGGCGGAGGGAGCCCGCGACGTAGTCGAACGAGCGCAGCATCCCGGCGATGTCCCTCAGCGCCAGGTCGGGGGCGCGCCGTTCGGAGATCGGGCGCATCGGCTCGCCCTCGAAGTCGAGGAGCATCCAGCCGCGGGTGGGGGAGTGCAGGACCTGGCCGAGGTGGTAGTCGCCGTGCACGCGTTGCAGGTGCGGCCAGGGCGCGGCCTCGGCGCGCGCGTAGATGCGCGCGACCGCATCGTGGAACGCGCCGAGCGCGGGCACCTCCGCGACCGCGATCGACAGGCGCCGGCGCCACGCCGCGACGATCGAGCGCCGCGCATCGGCGTCGGCGGGCGGGGTCGGAAACAGGTGGGCGAGATCGCGATGGACATCGGCGGTCGCGCGTCCCAGCGATCGCGCTTCGGCCGAGAAGTCGGCGCTGACCGCGGCGGCCGCGAGCGCCACGCGCCAGGCGTCCTCGACATCGGGGAGGAACTCCTGGGCGAACGCGAGCGATCCGCGGACGGCGGGCTCGCCGGGGGCGGTCGACGTCCACTCGCCGTCGAGGTGACCGATCACGGGCGGGACGTGCGCAGAGCCCGCGGCCGCGAGCGCCGACTGCAGCTCGATGTCCGGATTGATGCCCGGATGAAGCCGACGGAACACCTTGCAGATGACGGGCGCGGCGTGGGAGGGCCGGAAGATCACGGACGTGTTCGACTGCTCGCCCGTGAGCACGCTCGCCGGTCCGGCGAGATCGGGGCGCCCCAGCTCGACGAGCAGCGCCGCCGTGAAGGCGGGATCGTGGGGGCCGTCGACGAGGAGCCGATCATCGTCGACGCCGACGGTGTGGGACGGTTCCGGCTCGCCGGCGCGGGGCCGCCACACGAGGGGGACCTGATACACGATCGCGTCGGCGTCGTCTCCGTCGCCGACGATCAGCAGCTGCACGTCGACGTCGGGAGCGGAGCTCCAGAGCCGCCGCTCGGCCAGCACGCGCAGCCGCGGCTCACCGCCCGTCGGGGTGTACCACCTCTGCTGCGGCATCCATGCGGCCAGATGCCTCAGCGTCGTCTGCATGGGTCGAGGCTAGCCAGCGCGCCGTCGGGTGTCGAGAAAGCCGCGCCGAGGCGTCGTCAGTCCTCTGGCGTCGACTCCTCGTCCTGGACAAGGACCTCCACCGGCACGGAGAATGCGACGCCGGCGGCACCGAAGACACCGAGATCGTCGACCGGGGGCGGCAGCACCTCCGCGGGCTGCTGCTCATCGACCGGCTCGGCGGGCAGACCGCCCCATTCGGTCGGCTCTTCGGGACGGCTCTGGAAGATACCCATGGCCCCATTGTGCGCGACCCCGGCGTCGCGGGGGCGCCCCCGCCGGGCGCGTCTCCCGCGACGCGGGTCGTCAGTCTCCCGCGGCAGCGCCGTCCGCCGCCGAGCGGCCACCGCGGCGGGCCTTCGCTCCGACCGCGCCGGCGGCGGCGCCCAGGGCCCCGGCCGCGCGACGTCCGCCCGCACCGATCGCCTCGCCGGCGCGCCGGACCGTGCCGAACGCGGAGCGCTCGAGCCGCTCGGTGCCGGGGCGCGGTTCGAGCTCCGCCGGGTACGCGACGGGCGGCAGACCGAACGCGCGGTGGGATCCCACCACCACGCGGCGGCCGAGCAGGTGGTTTCCGGTTCCGCCAATGGCCGCACCGATGCCGAAGGGGAGCGCCTTGCCGATGACCGAGGCGCTGCCCTTGGTCGCGAACTGCCGGATGAAGGACGACTTGAGCCGGTCGACGAGCGGACCGACGGCCGCGCGGGGCAGCGACTTCGTCACGAGCTCGCCCCAGTACGAGGTGCGCGAGCCACCGGTGCCGGCGACCTGTCGCCCGAGCTGTGCGACGAGGTCGACGCCCTCCTGGCCGAGCATCAGCGTCAGCACGAGCGCGCGGGCGCGATCGGGATTGTCCACGCGGATGCCGTGCAGCTCGGCGAGCGACTGGGCGAACAGCGCCGTGGCCTCCAGGAACCCGACGGTCTCGATGCCCGAGAGGGCCAGGGTGACCCCGGTCCCGATGCCGGGTACGACCGCCGTCGCGCCGACGGCGGCGCCGCCGGTGGTCACCGCCGCCAGGTAGCGCCGCTCCAGCATCCGGACGATCTGCGCCGTCGTCGCCTCGGGATGGCGTAGACGGATGCTGCGCAGGTGCGCGATCACGACCGGGCGCTGGACCTGCAGCATCCGATCGAGCGCCCGCACGGTGCGCGGGTGCTCGGGCGATCCTTCCGGAGGAAGGCCACCGTCCCACGGCGCGTCGTCGGGGAGGGAGTGGATGCGATGGATCTTGGCCATGTCGGCACGATCCTATGGACGGCCCCTGAGCGGCGGCTGAGCGGTCGGGGTGTCGTCGATCGTCCGGTCAGACGAACTGGTTGGCGCGTTCGAGATCTTCCGCGAAGTCGACCTCGACGGCATAGAGGTCGGAGATGTCGAGCGGTTCGAGCAGAAGGCCGTTCTCGGCGATGGCGAGCTCGAGCCCGCGCTCGAAGTAGTCCTGGTCGTCGACGCGGCTCAGCTGTGCGATCAGCGCGCGCTTGTCGGCTGCGGAGATGTAGTTGATGCCGACGGCTTCACCCACGCCGCCGCGGACGGTCTTCGACAGCTCGGCGATGAAGCCCTCCGAGGACACCGTGTACTTGACCTCCTCGTCGCTGACCGAGGAGGTGTTGACGGTCGCGAAGGACTGCTCGGCATCGATCAGGGGGCGGGCCCGGCCGAGCACCCGCGGGTCGAAGACGACGTCGCCGTTGAGCCACAGGACCCCGGCGCGCCCCGTCGCGCGGAGGGCCCGCAGAAGGCTCTTGGACGTGTTGGTCTGGTCGTAGCGCTCGTTGTAGACGTACTCGGAGTCGGGGAACGCATCGACGATGGCCTCGGCGCGGTAGCCCACGACGGTCGTGATGCGGGCGGCCGATCCGAAGGCGGCGCGGATGTTGTCGTGCTGCTGCTGCATGATGGTGCGGCCGTCGCTGAGCGCGGTGAGCGGCTTGGGCAGCGAGCGCCCGAGGCGCGAGCCCATGCCCGCTGCGAGGATGACGGTCTGAAGTGTCACGAGTGTGCTCCCGGGGAAGTGTTCACGGAGTATTCGGCGTTCAGCCACTTCCTTGTGCTCCGGCTATGATACCGGCTCGACCTGGGAAGGTGCGGGAAGTGGCTGATCCGTCGCATTTTCGCCCCCCGAACCGCACGCATTGTCACGCTCTGTGGACGACTCGCGGCAATCGTCGGGCGTGCTTGCTAGGTTTGTCGGGTGAGCGCCCCCCAGCCGATCCCCCAGGACGACGACGGCGTGCACGCCCTGCCGCCGCTGCCCCCGGTCGCCGCTGCGGAGGCCGCCGCTCGGCTCGATCGGACGCCCTCGGATGCCGACGAGGCGCCCGTCGTCGATGCTCCGGCGCCCGCCGCTCCGCGCCCGCGCCGCCCGCCGGCGAAGCGTGCGCCGCGCGCGCGGAAGCCGAAGGTCGAGACGCCGCCGCGCCCCGAGATCGCCCCGGAGATCGCCGCGGCGCGCTTCGAGGCCGCCGCGGCCGATCGCGCGGTCGTCGTGCCCGCCGAGTCCGACACCACGCCGACGGTCGAGGAGCCGGCCGCGGACGCCGAGGAGCAGGTCCCGGCGCCGGCCGCGGTCGAGCCGGAGGGAGACGTCGAGGAACCGGCGCGCCCGCATTCCGAGCCCGAAACCGAGGTCGCCGAGTCGGCTGTCGAGCCGGAGCCGGAATCCGCGGATGCGGCAGAGACCGAGACCGCTGCTGAGACCGTAGAGCCTGAGCCGGAGGCGGAGTCCGAAGCGGATGCCGCAGAGCCCGAGCCCGAGGCGGTGGAGGCGGAGTCCGAGCCCGAGCCGGAGCCCGAGCCCGACGCCGCCGACCTCGAGCCTGACCTCGCCCCGGCATCCGAACCGGAGCGGGAAGACGACCCGGCAGAGGTGCCCGAGCCGTCGGTGGCGGAGGTCTTCGGAGACCTGGCCGACGAGGTGTTCGTCGTGGCGAGCGAAGAGGCCGTGTCCGAGGCGGCGGCATCGCCGACGCCGGCCGTGCACGTGCGGGGCGTCACGAAGTCGTTCGGCGCGACGGTCGCGGTGGACGCGATCGACCTGCGCATCCCGGCGGGGACCTTCTACGGGATCGTGGGTCCCAACGGCGCCGGCAAGACGACCACGCTCTCCATGATCGCGGGCCTGCTGCGCCCCGACAGCGGCGACATCGCGATCGCCGGCATCGACCTCGCCGCGGACCCGCGCCGCGCGAAGCAGCAGATGGGGATCCTCCCCGACCGGCTCCGCACGTTCGACCGGCTCACCGGGCGCCAGTTGCTCCACTACTACGGCGTGCTGAGGGGACTGCGCTCCGCGGTCGTCGAGAGCCGCAGCGCCGAGCTCGCGCGCGCGTTCGACCTGACCGACGCCCTGGTGCGGCCCGTGTCGGACTACTCCGCGGGAATGACGAAGAAGATCATGCTCGCCGGCGCGATGATCCACTCGCCGCGGGTGCTGGTGCTCGATGAGCCGTTCGAGTCGGTCGATCCGGTGTCCTCCGCGGTCGTCCTCGACATCCTCTCCGCGTACGTGGCCCACGGGGGGACGGTCGTGCTCTCCAGCCACGGGATGGAGCTCGTGGAGCGGGTGTGCTCCGGCCTGGCCGTCATCGTGGGAGGTCGGGTCCTGGCCGAGGGGACGGTGGACGAGGTCCGCGGCGGCCTCACCCTCGAGGAGCGTTTCATCGAGCTCTCGGGCGGTATCAGCGACGCGGAGGGGCTCGAGTGGTTGCACACGTTCTCCGACTGAGGCTCGATCTGCTGATCGGTGCGCTGCGGGGCGAGCGCCGACAGGCGGTGCGGACGGTCGTGGGGTTCGTGCTCGTGGCGCTGGCCGTCGGTGCCGTGTGGGCGGGCGCCCTGCGGCTGCGCTCGTCGTCGGACGAGGCCGCCTTCGCCGTCACGATGGTGGCGGCATCCGCTCTGACCGTCGGCTTCCTGGTGACGGCGCTCATCGGCGGCGTGGACGATCAGCTCGATCCGCGCCGGTTCTCCGTCCTCGGCGCCTCGCCGCGTGCGACGGCCGCCGCGACGTTGCTGGCGAGCGTGATCAGCGTGCCGATGATCGCGCTCATCGCGATCGCGATCGCGATGGCCACCCTCTGGTCTGAGCGCGGAGCGCCCGCGGCCGTCGTCGTGCTGTCGTCGATCGCCGGGGTGCTCACCTGCCTGCTCCTGTCCAAGATCGCCCTCGCGATCGGAGGGCTCCTGCATGAGCGACGGTCGCGGGAGCTCACGGGTGTCTTCCTCATCGCCGTGATCGCGGTGGTGGTGCCCGTCGTCGTGTTCCTCGCGTCGCTGCAGTGGGCCGAGGGCGTCCCGTCGGCCCTCACCGAAGCGGTCGACGTCCTGGCGCTGACGCCGTTCGGGGCGGCCTGGGCGCTCCCGCACCGAGCCGTCCACGGCGGACTGCTCGGGCCCGCGATCGTGGCGGCCCTCACGGTTGCACTTCTCGCGGTCTGCTGGTTCTGGGTCGTCGGGCGCCTGATGACGACGACGGAGCGCCCGGGCTCGACGCGCGAGCGGCGCGGTCTGGGATGGTTCGACCTGACCGGAGGCACGCCGGCGGGCGGTGTCGCCGCACGGAGTCTCATCTACTGGTTCCGCGACCCGCGCTACCTGGTGAACATGATCATCGTGCCCGTGGCCGCGGCCGTGACGATCGTGCCGCTCGTGCTCGTCGGGGTGCCGCTGTCGATGGCGGTGCTCATCCCCGCGCCCCTCATCGCCCTCTTCCTCGGATGGCTGCCGCACAACGACCTCGCGTACGACTCGACGGCGCTGTGGATGCACATCGCCGGGGCGGTGCGCGGTGCGGCCGACCGGGCCGGGCGGCTCGCCCCGATCTCCCTCGTGGGCGTCGTGGTACTGGCGGTCGCGATCCCCGTCACCGTCTCCATACACGGCCGGTGGGCGATGCTCCCGGCGATGATCGGCGTGTGCGCCGGCCTCTTCCTCAGCGGACTCGGCCTGTCCTCCCTGGCCTCGGTCATCGCCCCCTACGCCGTCTCCCGGCCCGGGGACAGTCCGTTCCAGCAGCCGCAGCGCACCGGCGGCGGTCTCTCGCAGGGCGTCGTGATGCTGGGAGCGCTGGCGTGCGGGGCTCCGGCGCTGTGGTGGGCCTGGCTCGCCCTGACGGTGGACGAACAGTGGTCGTGGACCGCGTTGTGGGGCGGCATCGGCATCGGCGCGGTGGTGCTGCTCGCCGGCATCCTCGGCGGCGGCGCCGTGTTCGATCGCACGGGCGAGCGGTTGATGGAGTTCGCGGAGTCGACCTGATCCGCTGTGGACTAACTCGGCCGGGCGGGTCGCCGCGCGGATAGAATCGGACACCATGAGCAGCCCTCTCGACAGCCCCGACGGCCCCGGCGACGGCGGCGTCGCCACCCTCGACCGGGAGCTCGAGGAGCTCCTGCGCGAGGAGAACATCGAGCCCGGCGACCACGAGCGCTTCTCCCACTACGTCAAGAAGGACAAGATCCTCGAGTCGGCCCTGACGGGAAAGCCGGTGCGCGCCCTCTGCGGCAAGAAGTGGACGCCCGGCCGCGACCCGGAGAAGTTCCCGGTGTGCCCGACGTGCAAGGAGATCTACGAGTCGCTCATGAGCTGACCCGTTCGCCGTCGGTCCGGGCCTCCTGTCACGCGTCGATGTAGACCGTGGGCAGCGCCGGGTCGGACCGGCTCAGCGCGAGTGCCGTCACCGGCAGCTCTTCGCGCACCAGGGCGTGGTGCGCGCGGGCCTGCGCGACGCCGCCGGCGCCCTCGTACGCGGTATCCGGCTCACCGTGGTCCACGAGCGTCACCTGCAGCGCCCGGGCGTCGGGATGGTCGTCGGAGGTCTGCACGGCGTCGAACCCGTCCGACACCGCGATGAGCTCGCTGGTGGCCGTCCCGTGCGACAGGGTGCGGAACGCGGCCTTGCGTCCGCCCCGCGAGCCCTTGTCGGTGGACGCCTTCGCCACGGCGACCCAGCTGCCCGCCGCATCCTGGCGCGCGACCAGCTTGTAGACCATTCCGGCCGTCGGAGCGCCCGATCCGGTGACGACCGACGTGCCCACCCCGTAGGCGTCGACGGGGGATGCCGCCAGCGCCGCGATCGCGAACTCGTCGAGGTCGCTCGTGACCGTGATCCGCGTCGACGTCGCGCCGAGCTCGTCCAGCTGCGCGCGCACCTCCGCTGCGACGGTGGGCAGGTCGCCGGAGTCGATCCGCACCCCGCCGAGCCCCGTTCCGGCGACGCGCACCGCGGTCTCGACGCCGGCGCGGATGTCGTAGGTGTCGATGAGCAGCGTGGTGTCGATGCCGAGCGCATCGATCTGGCTGCGGAAGGCCTCCTCCTCGGTGTCGTGCAGGAGGGTCCACGCGTGCGCGGCCGTCCCCATCGTGGGGATGCCCCATTCGCGACCAGCTTCGAGGTTGCTCGTGGCGCCGAAGCCCGCGATGTAGGCCGCGCGCGCGGCGGCGACGGCCGATCGCTCGGCGGCCCGGCGCGACCCCATCTCGGCCAGGGGGCGGTCGCCGGCGGCGATGCTCATGCGGGCGGCGGCGTTCGCGACGGCGGAGTCGTGGTTCAGGATGCTGAGGGCCAGCGTCTCGAGCACCACGGCCTCCGCGAACGAGCCCTCCACGGTGAGGATGGGCGATCCGGGGAAGTAGAGCTCGCCCTCGCGGTATCCGCGGATGGTGCCCGTGAAGCGGTAATCCTCCAGGAAGCGCAGCGTCTGCGTGCCGACCACCCGGTGGTCGCGCAGGTAGCGCAGCTCGTCGTCGCCGAAGCGGAACGCGCGCAGCTGCTGCAGCAGCCGCCCGGTGCCCGCTACCACGCCGAAGCGGCGCGCACCCGGCAGGCGTCTGCCGAACAACTCGAACACGCACGGTCGCGACGCGGTCCCGTCGCGGAGGGCGGCGTCGATCATCGTGAGCTCGTACCGGTCGGTCAGCAGGGCGGACGACGGGGCATCGGCGCGGGTCATTCCGTCACTCTAGCGACGCCGTCGAGGCCGTCGGGCGCCGGGCCGGGTCCGCGTGCGGAGATCCTCCCGGGACCGGCGGGTAGGGTGGAGGATCGTGAATGACGCGCCGATCGGGATCTTCGACTCCGGGGTGGGCGGGCTCACCGTGGCCCGGGCGGTCTCGCAGCTCCTCCCGCGCGAATCCGTGCTCTACCTGGGCGACACGGCGCACTCGCCGTACGGTCCCAAGCCCATCGCGGACGTCCGTCGATACAGCCTCGACGTGCTCGACACGCTGGTGGAGCAGGGCGTCAAGATGCTCGTGATCGCCTGCAACACGGCATCCGCCGCCGTTCTGCGCGACGCGCGGGAGCGTTACGACGTGCCGGTCGTCGAGGTCATCGGCCCGGCGGTGCGCACGGCGATCTCGACCACGCGCAACCGGCGCATCGGCGTCATCGGGACGGTCGGCACCATTGGTTCGGGCGTCTACCAGGACATGCTGGGGGTCAACGAGCAGCTGGCGGTGTTCACGCAGGCCTGCCCGCGTTTCGTCGAGTTCGTCGAGGCCGGTGTCACGGGGTCTGCCGAGGTGCTGCGGGTGGCGGAGGACTACCTCGCGCCGCTGCGCCACGCGGGCGTCGACACGCTCGTGCTCGGCTGCACCCACTACCCGTTCCTCGAGGGGGCCATCAGCTACGTGATGGGGCCCGAGGTGTCGCTCGTCTCGAGCGACACCGAGACCGCGAAGGACGTCTACCGGCAGCTCGTCTCGCGCGACCTCCTCGCCGGTCCGGATGCGGTCGCCACCCACACCTACGAAGCGACCGGCGACTCCGCCGACGACTTCCTCCGCCTCGCCGACCGGCTCATGGGCCGCGGCGTCTCCAGCGTGCGCCTCGTGCAGACGGGCGCCATCGACCTGCCGGACCCCCTGAAGGGAACCCCATGACCGAGACCACCACCCGCGCCGACGGGCGCACGCCCGACCAGCTCCGCCCCGTCACGATCGAGCGGGGCTGGAGCGCGCACGCCGAGGGGTCCGCTCTGATCTCGTTCGGCGGCACGAAGGTGCTGTGCACGGCATCCTTCACGGGGGGCGTGCCCCGCTGGCTGACCGGCAAGGGCAAGGGGTGGGTGACGGCGGAGTACGCGATGCTGCCGCGCGCCACCAACTCGCGCAACGACCGGGAGGCCGTCAAGGGCAAGATCGGCGGGCGCACCCACGAGATCTCGCGTCTGATCGGTCGTGCGCTCCGCGCCGTCGTCGACACCAAGGCGCTCGGTGAGAACACCATCGTCATCGACTGCGACGTGCTGCAGGCCGACGGCGGCACGCGCACCGCCGCGATCACCGGTGCCTACGTCGCCCTGGCCGATGCGATCGAGTGGGGCCGCGCGAAGGGTCTCGTCGGCAAGAACGCGAAGGTGCTGCTCGACTCCGTCGCCGCCGTGTCGGTGGGCATCATCGACGGCGAGCCGATGCTCGACCTGGCCTACGTCGAGGACGTCCGCGCCGAGACCGACATGAACGTCGTCGTCACCGGTCGCGGTCTGTTCGTCGAGGTGCAGGGCACCGCCGAGGGGGCCCCGTTCGACAAGCGCGAGCTCGACGCACTGCTCGAGCTCGGCGTCGCCGGCTGCGCCGACCTCCGCGACGCCCAGACCGAGGTGCTCGCCTCGTGACCGGCGTCCCGAACTCCTCCACGGCGGACGCCGGACCCCGCCGTATCGTCTTGGCGACCCACAACCCGCACAAGGTGGAGGAGTTCGGCGCGATCGTCGCGCGTGTGCGCCCCGATCTGGAGGTCATCGGCTACGACGGTCCGGAACCCGTCGAAGACGGAGTCACCTTCGCCGCGAACGCGCTCATCAAGGCGCGAGCCGCCGCGGCCCACACCGGGCTTCCCGCGCTGGCCGACGATTCCGGCGTCTGCGTCGACGTGCTCGGCGGCGCCCCCGGCGTCTTCTCCGCGTACTGGGCCGGGCACCGCAAGGATGCCCGCGCGAACCTCGAGCTGCTGCTGGACCAGCTCTCCGACATCGCCGACCCGCACCGGACGGCCCAGTTCGTCTCGACCATCGCCCTCGTGGTGCCCGGGCCCGGCGGCCGCATCGTGCACGAAGAGACGGTCGAGGGCGTCTGGCCGGGCCGGCTCGCGACGGCGCCTTCCGGCGACGGCGGGTTCGGCTACGACCCGATCTTCCTGCCCGACGACCAGCAGGGGCGGACGGCCGCCGACCTGTCGGCGGAGGAGAAAAACGCGGCCTCGCACCGCGCCCGCGCGTTCGTCGCGCTCGCGCCGCTGCTGAGCGCGCTGGAGCGATAACCGCTTTCATTCCCGACTAGTGCGCGAGCGGGTGCGCGGGCGGCGCCGCGGCTTAGCCTCGTTCTATGCACGATCACGCACCCACCGGCATCCGGGACTCGAGCAATCGGCGACTGCTGACGATCTCGCTGTGGCTGACGGCCGGAGTGATGCTCGTCCAGATCGTCGGCGCCCTGCTGACCGGATCGCTCGCCCTGCTGGCCGACGCGGCACACATGTTCACCGACTCGTCGGCGCTGGTGATCGCCCTCATCGCCTCGGCGGTGGCCGGGCGACCGGCCGACGATCGCAACACCTACGGCTATCAGCGCGCGGAGGTCTTCGGCGCCCTCGTGAACGCGCTGATCCTCATCGCCCTCATGGTGTGGATCGCCGTCGAAGCGATCCAGCGTCTCATCGGACCGACCGAGGTCGAGGTCGCGGGAGGGCTGATGCTCCTCGTGGCCGCGGTGGGTCTCGTCGCCAACGCCGTGTCGATGTACCTGCTCAGCGCGGCGCAGAAGCGCAGCATCAACGTGCGCGGCGCCTACATCGAGGTGCTCGGCGACCTCATCGGCTCGGCGCTCGTGATCGTCGCGGCCGTCGTCATCTGGACGACGGGCTGGATGCCGGCCGACGCCCTCGCTTCGCTGCTCATCGCGGTGATGATCCTGCCGCGGGCCGTCGGACTCCTGCGCGAGGTCTTCTCCGTGCTCGGCGAGCGGGCGCCGCACGGCACCGCCGTGGCGGACATCCGCGACCACATCCTCGGCGAGCCCGGCGTCGTCGACGTGCACGACGTGCACGTGTGGCAGCTGACGCGCGGCGCCCCCGTCTTCACCGCGCACGTCGTCGTCGCGGACGACGTGCTCGCCGGTGACGCCGGAGGTGCGGGGGCGCTGCTGTCGCGTCTGCAGAGCTGCCTGTCGCGTCACTTCGATGTCGAGCACTCCACGTTCCAGCTCGAGCCGGCCGGGCACCGCGAGCACGACGCGCACGTGTAGCGACGAAGCCCGCCCGGCGACTGTGCGACGATGCAGGGCATGGACGATGCCGATCTCCGCGAACTCTCCCTGCTGCGCACGCGCGCGTACGGACCGGATGCCGACATCGAGCGCGATCCGGACGCGCTGGCCCGCCTGCGGGCGCTGGAGGAACGGCGCCGCACGCAGGCCCCGGTGACGCCTGCGCCCGCGGCCACGCCTGCGCCCGCGCCGGGCGCGGCCGTCGAGACCGCCCCGGAGGACGGCGGCGCGCCGCCTCCACGCCCGACGGAAGCGCCCGCGGCGATGCCGCCCCGCATCGGACGTGCGCTGGCGATCGGATGGGCGGCGTCGATCGCGGTGGTGGCCGTCGTCGTCGGTGCGCTCGTCTTCGGTCTGGCCTCGCTCCGTCCGGTGTCACCGGTCACGGGAGCGCGGCAGGTCGCGAGCCTGGACGAGCCGTTGACCAGTCCGCCGGCGGCGATGCCGTGGTTCGGCGAATCCGAGGAGAGCTCCGCCTACGCGTTCTCCGGGCTCGTGGTGGTCGCCGTCGCGCGTGACGTGCTGGATTCCTCGGGCGAGTGTCTGATCGTGACGCCGCGGGTCCCGGCCGCCGACGGGTCGCGGTTCGGGACCAGCGGCTGCGGCGCGGGGCCGTTCCAACCGACCGTCGCGCTGCTCGTCGCCGATGACAGCCCCGAGGAGCTGCGCGCCGCCTTCCCGGTGGGCACCGCGCTGCAGTTCGTGTGGGACGGGGACGCCGTCGCCGTCTTCGCGGCCGACCCGCAGGGTCCGACCGCCGCGCCGGCCTGAGCTCAGTCGTCCCGGCGCACGTCTGCGGGATCCACATCCGGACGCAGACCGCGCCACCGGGCGTGGCGCAGGGTGCCGCTCGGCGTGAACTCCGCGTACTCCACCTCGCCGACGAGCTCCGGCCGCACCCACAGCGCATCGGAGGCGTCCGCGACCGGCACGCCGAGCAGGGGCGAGGAGTCGGTGCGCAGCGGCTCGAGCAGGGCCGCGAGCCGGCTCAGCTCGCGGTCGCCGAATCCGGTGCCGACGCGTCCGACGTAGTGCAGGCCGTCCTCATCGGGGATGCCGAGCAGCAGCGATCCGATACTGCCGCGCCGTCCCCCTTTCCCGGGGCGGATGCCGCCGATCACGACCTCCTGCATGGCCGTCAGCTTGACCTTGAGCCACTCCTCGGACCGGGCTCCGCGACGGTAGGGAGACCGAGGATCCTTGACGACCACACCCTCCAGGTGCAGTTCCGCGGCGGCCGTCAGTGCATCGGACACGTCGTCCGCGACCGGCGGCACGGCGACGGCGGCGATGGCCTCGGCCGCGATCGTCTCGAGGACCTCGCGGCGTTCGCGCAGGGGACGCCCGGTGACGTCCTCCTCGCCGACGCGCAGCACGTCGAAGAGGAAGTAGTCGACGGGGATGCGCTGCGCCTCCCGCGCGATCTCCGGCGCCGAGGTCAGATGCATGCGCGACTGCAGTAGCGTGAAGCTCGGGCGGCCCGCGGCATCCCGGGCGACGATCTCGCCGTCGACGACCGCCGGGCGGGGGCCGAAGCCGACGTCTCCGGAGGTGAGTTCGGGGTAGCGGTCGGTGATGTCGGCGCCGCTGCGCGCTCGCAACCGCAGGCGGCTGCCGTCCCACGTGCCGACGGCGCGGATGCCGTCCCACTTGAACTCGACCCAGGGGAGGTCGCCCCACCTTCGCGCGGCCGCCGCGGCGAGCGCCGGCGTGGTCGACACCGCGAGCATCGGGGCGTCGGGCCCGCTCGCCGTTCGCGCGGGCGCGCGATGCCCGGCGCGCGCGGCGCGGACTGGCGGCGTGGCGGCATCCTTCGTGCGGTGCAGGAGCCACTGGGACTTCTCACCCGAGCCGGCCGTGCGGATCAGGGCGATCCGCACACGCCCGAGCGGGCCGTCCGGCCGGCCGGAGAGGGTCGCGATCACCTCGTCGTCGCGCCACTTCTCCACCGTGAACGTGCCGGAGTCCCAGACGGTCATCGTTCCCGCGCCGTACTCGCCGGCGGGGATCTCGCCGGCGAAGGTGAGGTACTCGAGGGGGTGCGGCTCGGTCATGACCGCGAGGTGGTTGCGATCGGGGTTCGCCGGGATGCCGCGCGGCACGGCCCAGCTGACGAGCACCCCGTCGTGCTCCAACCGGAGGTCGAAGTGCAGACGCGACGCGTGATGCTCCTGGATCACGAACCGCCACGACTCGTGCGAGCCGCTATGCCCCGCCGGGCCGGGGTGTGGCGGCTCGGCCAGGGCGTGTCGGTTCGCGGACGCGGGAAAGGGCTCGGGCGTGGCGGAGGGGGTGCGCTTCGCGACGTACGAAGAGAGGGGATCGGGGGAGACGGGCGCCAGGGGGGCGAGCAGGTCGCCGTCGGAGGCGGCGCGGGCGAGCACCTCATCGAACAGCAGGTGCCGCAGGTCGGGATCGTCGAGCTCGGCCCAGGTGCGGGGGGCGGCGACCGTCGGCTCCGCGCGTCCGCGGAGCGAGTAGGGCGCGATCGTGGTCTTGGCGGCGTTGTTCTGGCTCCAGTCGACGAACACCTTGCCGGGGCGTGCGTTCTTGCTCATCGCGCTCACGACGAGATCCGGATCGTCGGCTTCCAACGCGCGTGCCAGCTCGCGCGCGAACGCCGAGATCTCGTCGCTGGTGCGCGTCGCGTCCAGGGGTGCGTACAGGTGGAGGCCCTTCGACCCGCTGGTCACCGGCAGCGGGTCCATGCCCATGTCCGCCAGGATGCCGCGGGCCCGGCGGGCCACCTCGGCGCACTCGGGGAGCCCGACACCGGGTCCCGGGTCGAGGTCGAGCACGAGCCGGTCGGGCGATCCGCGGCCGCCGCCGTCGAAGCGCCATTGCGGCGTGTGCAGCTCGAGGCTCGCGACCTGCGCGAGGTACACCAGACCCGCGACGTCGTCGATCAGCGGGTAGTCCTTGGCTCCGCCGGAGTGATCGATCGCGCGGCGCCGGAGCCAGTCGGGTGCGCCGGCCTCCAGGTCTTTCGCGAAGAAGGGGGGCTCGCCGGTGCCGTCGGGCCACCGCAGCCGCGTGACGGGTCGGCCCGCGAGATGGGGGAGCAGGAGCGGAGCGATACGCGAGTAGTAGTCGATGACCTCGGCCTTGGTGGTGCCGGTCGCGGGGTACAGCACCTTGTCGAGGTTGCTCAGCCGGAGGCGTCGTCCGCCGACCTCGACGACCTGTGCTGCCTGTGCCATGGCGCCAGGGTAGCGGCCAGCCCCTGGCGAACCGGTGCAGGAGCCGGTTTGATGGGCCCATGAGATCGATCTGGAAGGGCGCGCTCACCTTCGGGCTCGTCAACGTGCCGGTGAAGGTGTACTCGGCCATCGAAGACCACGACGTGCCGCTGCATCAGGTGCACGCGGCCGACGGCGGACGCATCCGGTATCAGCGCATCTGCGAGCTCGACGGCGAGGTGGTGCCCTACGCCGACATCGACAAGGCGTACGACGACGGCGACCGCACCGTGGTGCTGACCGCCGAAGACCTCGCCTCGCTCCCGGCGGAGCGCAGTCGCGAGATCGAGGTCGTCGAGTTCGTCCCCAGCGACCAGATCGATCTGCTCACGCTCGACCGGCCCTATTACCTGGAGCCCGACTCCGCCTCGCCGAAGGCCTACGTGCTCCTGCGCAAAACCCTCGAGCAGACCGATCGCACGGCGGTGGTGCGCTTCTCCCTGCGCCAGAAGACGCGTCTCGCCGCGCTCCGGGTGCGGGGAGACGTCCTCGTGCTGCAGACGCTGCTCTGGGCCGACGAGGTGCGGGAAGCCTCGTTCCCGGCGCTGGATGAGCCGGTCAAGATCTCCGACAAGGAGCTCGAGCTGTCGGCATCCCTCGTGGAGAGCTTCTCGTCGGACTTCGACCCCGCGCAGTTCGTCGACGAGTACCAGCAGGAGCTGCGGACCCTGATCGACGCCAAGCTCGAGAAGGGCGACGCGCTCGATACGTCCGAGACATTCGGCGAGAAGGCCGAGAAGGATGCCGGGGGCGAGGTCATCGACCTGATGGCGGCGCTGAAGGCCAGTGTGGAGCGCAGCCGGGCCGCCCGTGCGGAGAACGAGAAGGTGGCCCCGCCCAAGAAGGGCAAGGCCACCAAGGCGTCGTGACTCAGGCTGCGGGCGTGCCGTCCTCGAGAGGCTCGACGGTCTCGGGCGCGAGCCCGGCGGCCTGCTCCTTCTTGACCTTGCGACGCTCGGAGAAGTAGTGCCACACGGTCACTAGGGCCGTGCCGCCGACGGCGGCGAGCAGGATGAGGTCGATGTAGTTCTCGACGAACGTGGCCACCGGCGGGATGAAGCCGATGAGGTAGCCGAACATCGTGAGGCCGAAGCCCCAGAGGACCGCGCCGATGAGGTTGTAGAGCGAGTACTTGCGCCACGGCATGTGGCCGACGCCCGCCGCCACCGGGGCGAACGTCCGGACGATCGGCACGAAGCGGGCGAGGATGACGGTGAGGCCGCCGTAGCGCTCGAAGAACGCGTTGGTGCGCTCGACGTTCTTGCGGCTGAAGAGGCCGGAGTCCTTGCGTTCGAACACGGCGGGTCCGCCCTTGTGCCCGATGTAATAGCCGAGCTCGCCGCCGACGAAGGCCGCGAGGCCGATCAGCAGCGCCACCCACCAGACGCTGATGCCGAAGATCCCGTGCGGCAGCGTCGGCGTCGAGTGCGACAGCAGGCCCGAGATCACCAGCAGCGTGTCGCCGGGGAGCAGGAAGCCGACGAGCAGACCCGTCTCGGCGAAGACGATGAAGCAGACCACCAGCAGGGCCCACGGGCCCGCGTTCTGGATGATGGCCGCAGGATCGAGCCAGGGGATGAGGGCGAGAGCGTGCACAGGGTTCCCGTCGGTAGATCGGCGGTGGAAGGTCGCTCAGGAGAGCGGTCGCGGTCAGTCTACCGGCGCGGTTCCCGAGTGATTGCGGTGAATCGGCTGATCACACCGGCCGCTCTGCGGCGACGTCGTCCGTGCGGAAGGTGGGACTTGAACCCACACGCCCGAAGGCACAGGAACCTAAATCCTGCGTGTCTGCCGATTTCACCACTCCCGCGCGGCGACCAGTCTATCCAGTGGTCTCGACCGACTCCGGAGCGGATACCGTCGACGCGGCTGCCAGACGGGGACGGCCGCCGATGATCCAGTAACCCAGACCGACGACGATCCCGCCGCCGACGAGGTTGCCCAGGCCCACCCAGAGCATGTTGTTGGCGAAGAGGCCCCACGTGAAGTGCGGGTCGCCGCTGAACAGGCCGATGCCGTACGTGGTCATGTTCGCGACGACGTGCTCGAAACCCGAGCTGATGAAAGCGAGAATCGCGGCGAAGATCAGGAGGATCTTTGCGACGTCGGAGCGCACGCGTGCACACATCCAGATCGCAAGGCACACGAGCACGTTGCAGAGGATGCCGCGGACGAACAGCTGCAGGGGGCCTTCCTCCGCCTTGGCGGCGAGCATGTCGGCGATCATCTTGCCGGCGGGTGCATTGGCGTGCAGCACGCCCGAGGCGACGATGAGCGCGGCGAAGAGGAGGGCGCCGACGAGGTTGGCGAGGAAGGTGGCCGCCATCGTGCCGATCGCACGCCACCAGCCGACGGCTCCCATGAGGGCGCCCTGGGGGAGGATCATCATCGCGCTCGTGAGCAGGTCGGCCCCGGCGAAGACCACGAGGGTCAGGGCGACGCCGAACACGACGCCGGCGACCAGCTTGGCGAGGCCATCGCCCGCTGCCAGGAGGGGGCCGGCGGTGGCGACCATGAGGACGACGCCGATTCCGATGTAGGCGCCGGCCAGCATGCCGGAAACGGCGAAACGCCCGGGGGAGAGGACGCCGTCCGCCTTATGGACCGCCGCGTCGGCCTGCGCCTGAAGGGTCTCGGGAATCGTGAGCACGAAGAAATCGTACTCTGTGGTCAGACCACAACACAAGCAGGGCGCCGCGGCGGAGGATCCGCCCGCCCGCCGGCGGAGGAATCAGTGCGCGGCGTCGTACGCCTCGAGGAGGGACTTCGCCACTCGTCCGCGCGTGCTCACGGTGTGGCCGTTGGAGCGCGCCCAGGCGCGGACGGCCTCCAGATCGCGCGTGCGCGCTGCGGGAGCGCCGCGCCGCACCGGCGCCGCGCCGAACGAGCGCACCCGTCGGGCCTTGTCGATGTAGGGGGCGAGGAAGTCATCCAGCTTCGTCGCATTCTGCCTCGACAGATCGATTTCGTACGCCTGCCCGCCGTAGCTGAATTGAATGCTGACGGAGTCCTCTTCGGGAATCTCCTCGCCGGTGAGATCGTCGACCACGATATACGTCTTGATTTCTCTGCGTGCCATGGCCGAGAGATTACCGCACCTTTTCCTGTTTTTCGACAGGGTTGTTTCTTTTCTGCTGCAACAGTAAAGGGCGGGGTTTCTTTTCTCTTGCCGCCCGTCCTCGGCATTCCGCGCGACGGCGCGGGAGCGCTGTGGATAGTCTCGGCGCGCCGACCCTCGTCGATGTGAGGATGCCGCCATGACCCCCTCCGCATCCGCCCCCACGTCCGTCGCGCCGGAGGGAACGATCTCGGCGGCGTCGACGATGGTGCTGCGCGCGATCGCCGACCGGGTGCGCGACCGCCTGCGCGATGAGCAGGCCGACCCGCTGCGGCATCCCGATCGCGCCGCGCAGCTGGCGACCGCGGAGGTGAGACACCACAATGACTACGCCCTCGCACGGGGACTGGAGTTCGTCGACGACGAGGACGCGGCGGTGCGCGAGGTGCTCGCGCGCGTCACCGGCTACGGTCCGTTGCAGGTGCTCCTGGATGATCCGCAGGTCGAGGAGATCTGGATCAACGGCCCGGGCGCCGTCTTCGCGGCCCGAGCGGGGCGAAGCGAGCGCGTGGCGATGCGACTGACCGACGAGGCGGTGCGCGATGTGGTCGAGAAGATGCTGCACGCCACCGGGCGCCGAGTCGATCTCAGCCAGCCGTTCGTCGACGCCTCGCTCCCGGACGGGAGTCGACTGCACGTCGTGATTCCGGATATCACACGCGCGCATTTCGCGGTGAACATCCGCAAATTCCTGCCGGCTCGGCGCTCCCTCGACGATCTCGTCCGCGCCGGATCGCTTCCGCTCGACGTAGCCGACCTGTTGCGCGACGCGATGACCGGCGGTCGCAACGTGCTCGTCTCGGGCGCCACGCACGCGGGGAAGACGACGCTGCTCGCCGCGCTCATCGGCGCGTGCGCGCCTGAGCAGCGGATCATCACCGTGGAGGAGACCTTCGAGCTCGCCGTGACGGCTCCCGACATCGTCGCGTTGCAGGGGCGCCAGCCGAGTCTGGAGGGCACAAGCGGGCTGTGTTGCATTTCCTGCAACTGTGCGGGTTGGCGCATGATCGTTGATCTGGCGCGGAAACGAAGCCG
>NZ_JBXAFF010000031.1:0-32785 GCF_058792815.1 Microbacterium sp. MPR-TSA4 | reverse complement strand
GGTGCGGAGCGTCGGGCGGGACGCTCCGCACCCCGACCGTCATTCGGTGAGGACGATCGACCGGTAGGTGGGGTTGCCCACCGGCGAGGTGACGAGCTGTGCGACGCGCGGGGAGGTGACGTAGGAGTACTTCTCGAAGAAGAGCGGCACCGCCGGGAACTCCTTCTGGATGATCTGCTGCACGGCGGCGTAGGCGGAGCCGTCGGTGGACAGATCGGCGTCGGCGGCGGTCATCGCCGAGGCGACCTCATCGCTGTACCAGGGGATGCAGTTGGTGCAGCCGCCGCCCTTGATGAAGAAGACGCGCAGCGTCGCCTGCTGGCTGGGGTAGAGGGCGCCCCACCGCGAGAAGAACGGACCGGTGATGTTCTCGTCGTTGCGGTTCTGCAGGAACTCGGCCCAGTCGGCGCTCGGGGTGGCCGTCGCGTCGATCCCCAGGTTCTGTCGGAGCTGGTTCGCGATCGCCTGGTAGAGCGGGTCCAGTCCGCCGCCACCGGGGTAGTAGATCTCCATCGGGCCCGAGAACCCGCCGGCCTCGGCCAGCAGCGCCTTGGCCGCCTCGGGGTCGAAGGAGCAGTAGTCGCCGCAGATCCCGGTGGGCGTGCCGGGCTCGATGGCCGGCGTCCACGCCGTCGCCGGGGCGTACGTGCCGCCGTAGATCACGTCGATGATCGCCTCGCGGTCGATCGCCATGGAGATCGCCTCGCGCACACGCACGTCCTGGTAGGCGGAGTTCCACAGGGGCAGGCCCAGGAACGAGATGCCGGGCGCCTCGAACGAGTACAGACGCTGCCCGAAGTCGGCCGACGCCTGCGTGAGCTTGGAGGCGGGGACCCCCGCGACGTCGAGGTTGCCGGCGAGGACGTCGGTGTAGGCGGTCTCGCTGTCGGTGTAGGGCACGAACGTGATGCGGTCGATCGTGGGCTTGTCGCCCTTGTAGCCGCTGTAGGCGTCGAGGACGATCGGCTCGTTCTCGACGTAGTCCTGCGCGAACTGGAAGGGACCGTTGCCGACCGGATGCGTGTTGTAGGCGGTGAAGTCCGCGAACGCCGAGGCGGGCATCGGGAACATCGCGGTCTGCGCCTGCGTCACCTGCAGCGGGAACTGGCTGTCCGGACCGATGAGGGTCACCGTGAAGGTGAGGTCGTCGACGACCTTCAGCCCGGACATCTCGGTCGTGGACGGGGTGCCGGATGCCGGGTTGAGGTCGGCGTAGCCGACGATGTTGGCCAGCTGTCCGGAGTTCTCGAACGCGTTCGGACCGTACGCCACCGCGTTCCACGAGTCGACGTAGCTCTGCGCCGTCACGGGGGTGCCGTCCTGGAAGGTCCAGCCCTCGCGCAGGGTGACGGTCCAGGTCGTGGCGTCCTGCGACTCGATGGACTGGGCCTGGACGTACTCGAGCGAGCCGTCGGAGTTCAGGAACGCGAGCGGCGCCCACACCGCCATGTTCACGTCGTAGGCGACGGATTGGCGGCCCGGGACGATCAGCTGCGGGTCGGTGGAGGCGACGCGGATCTCCTTCTTCTGATCCGCGCCGGAATCGGACGGTGTCGCACTGCAGGCGGACAGTGCGAGGGCGGCGGCGACGACCGTGGCCGCCGCGGCCAGGAGTCTCTTGTTCATGGTTTCCTCATTGCGGGTTGCGGGACGGGTGAGGTGCTGCGCCTCACCGGCGAGGAGCAGGACCGGCGAGATACCCACACAGTAGAGGCGAAAGCTTTCGAACTTTCAGTACGTAATGAAACCTTTACAACCACGAAATCGTCGGAGCGGTCGGCGGCGCGACTTCTAGACTTCTCCACATGAGCACCCCCGACGCCGCGGCATCCGCTCGGCGCACCCCCGCGACGCACGCCGTCCCGGTGCACAAGGTGCTCAACAACAACGTCGTGATCGCCGTCGACGAGTCGGGGCGGGAGCGCGTGCTGATGGGACGGGGGCTCGCCTTCGGGTTGAAGCCGGCCGACGTGCTCGACCCCGCCAAGGTGGAGAAGACGTTCATCCTCGACACCGGCGCGGACGGCGAGCGCGAGCGGCGCCTGCTCACCGACGTCCCGTATCCCATCGTCGAGGCCGCCACGCGGGCGGTCGACGAGGCCGAGCGCCGACTCGGCCGCGATCTGGGACGGCGGTTCACGATCGCCGTCATCGACCACGTCGCCTACGTGATCGAGCGGCTGGACAAGGGGATGCGGATCACCACGACCTCGATGCCCGAGCTTCGCGTGCTCCACCCCCAGGAGTTCGCCGCCGCCGAGCACATGGCGGGATCGATCGCGACGAGCCTGGACCGCGAGCTTCCCGCCGAGGAGGCGGTGTTCCTCACGATGCACCTGCTCAACGCCACCCGCGACGAGCCCAACGGCACGGCCGCACTGCTGTTCCGCCGCGTGCAGCACGTGGTCGAGGTGGTGGAGCACTCCCTCGGCGTGCGCCTGGACGTCGACGGCCCCGACTACGCGCGGTTCATCCTGCACGTGCAGTTCCTGCTGCAGCGGCTCGTGAGCCGCACCATGCTCGCGAGCGGCGACACCTCGTTCTTCGAGTTCGCCAAGCACAGCTACCCGCGCTCGTACGCCATCGCCGAGGAGGTCAAGGCGTACGTCGGCGGCGCGACCGGGTCGGAGCTGACCGACGAGGAGCTGCTGTACCTCATCGTCCACGTCGAGCGTCTGAAGAGTCAGATCGCCCCTGGCGCTGAACCCGACCCTGTGGTAACTTGATCGCAGATCCCTGGATCGTTACCGCATCAGCGGGCGAAACCTGGACTCACCGAGAGCTTCGGCACTCATCGAGTCCAGGTTTTTTTGTTGCCCGGGCAGAGGTGCCCGGGCCTTCCACACACAAGGAAAGGCGAATCCGATGGCGGATTACGCGAAGACCGCGGCCGGCGTGCTCGCCGGCGTCGGCGGCGAAGACAACGTCAGCTCGCTCGTGCACTGCGCGACACGTCTGCGCTTCGTCCTCAAGGACGAGAGCAAGGCGGATGCCGCGGCGGTCAAGGCCACCCCGGGCGTCATCACCGTCGCCCAGGCGGGCGGCCAGTACCAGGTGGTCATCGGCAACGACGTGCCCGAGGTGTTCGCCGAGATCGGCAAGGTCTCCCGCTTCGGCGGGGGTCACGACGCCGCGGCCGAGGACACCGGGCCGAAGGGCAACCTGTTCAACCGGTTCATCTCGATGATCTCGGCGATCTTCACCCCCGTGCTGTGGACCCTCGCCGGCACCGGCCTGCTGAAGGCGTTCCTGTCGGCCGCCGCCACGTTCGGCTGGATCGACGCCACCTCCTCGACCTACCTCGTGCTCAACGCGCTCTCGGACGCGTTCATCAACTTCCTGCCGATGGTGCTCTCGATCACCGCGGCGCGCTACTTCAAGGCCAACGAGTGGACCTCGCTCGCGATCGCCGGCGCCCTCGTCTACCCGACGGTGGTCGCGGCGAACGGAGCCCCCGACCTCACGTTCTTCGGCATCCCCTTCACGATGGTGAGCTACGTCTCGAGCGTCATCCCCATCATCATCGTCGTGTGGCTGCAGTCGCACGCCGAGAAGTTCCTCTACGCGAAGCTCCCCGCCGCGATCCGCCGTTTCGTCACCCCGATGATCGTCGTGCTCATCGCCGTGCCGCTGGTGTTCGTCGTCATCGGCCCGATCTCCGACCTGCTCTCGCAGGGCGTCGGCAACGCGGTCAGCTGGGTGTGGGATGTCGCCCCGTGGGCCGGCGGCGCGATCATGGGCGGCCTGTGGCAGGTGTTCGTCATCTTCGGCCTGCACTGGGGCCTCGTTCCCGTCTTCCAGGTGGAGTTCCAGACGACCGGCCAGATCCTGCTGCTCGGCCCCGTGTTCGCGGCCGTCCTCGCGCAGGCCGGTGCCGTCGCGGGCGTGTGGGTGCGTGCGCGCAACAAGAACCTCAAGTCGCTCGCCGCCCCCGCCACCCTGTCGGGCTTCCTCGCGGGCATCACCGAGCCGGCGATCTACGGCCTCAACCTCCCCCTCAAGCGGCCGTTCGCCTTCGGCATCGTCGGCGGCGCGATCGGCGGCGCGATCATCGCCCTCGGCGGCGTGTTCTCGAAGTCGTTCGTCGTCCCCTCGGGCCTGGCCGTGACCGGGCTGCTCGGCAACGGCAACATGGTGATGCTGGGCCTCGGCCTGCTCGTGGCCATCGTGCTCCCGTTCCTGCTGGTCGTGCTCATCGGCTTCAAGGAGCCCGCCGAGGACGCCGCGACGGAGGCTCCGGCCCCCGCCGCCGCCAACGACGTCACGGTGCTCTCGCCGATCGACGGCACCGTCATCCCGCTCAACGAGGTGGCCGACGCCGCCTTCGCCGACGGCGCGCTCGGTCAGGGCGTCGCGATCCAGCCGCGCTCGGGCGCCGTGTACGCCCCGTTCGACGGCACCGTGGTCGCCGCCTTCCCGACCGGCCACGCGTTCGGGCTGCGCCACGCCGACGGCACCGAGGTGCTGATCCACATCGGCCTCGACACCGTCAAGCTCGGCGGCGCGCACTTCTCGGTGAAGGTCACGACCGGCCAGCAGGTGGCCGCCGGCGATCTGCTCGTCGAGTTCGACGGCGACGCCATCGAGAAGGCCGGGTACGACCTCACCACCCCGGTCATCGTCACCAACCCCGACCTCTACCCGGCTGTCGCGGATGCCGCGTCGGGCCCGATCGCGCACGGCGAGCCGCTGTTCACCGCGGTCTCGGTCGACTCGGTCGCGGCGACGAAGTGACCCCCGGCGACGTAAGGAGAACCACCATGACCACCACCGCACCCGCCTTCCCCGACGGCTTCCTCTGGGGCGGCGCCACCGCCGCCAACCAGCTCGAAGGCGCCTACGACGTCGACGGCAAGGGGCTGTCCGTCCAGGACGTCATGCCCCGGGGCATCGTCGGCCCCCGCACGGCCGCGCCGACGCCGGACAACCTCAAGCTCGTCGGCATCGACCACTACCACCGCTACGCGGAGGACATCGCCCTCTTCGCCGAGATGGGGTTCAAGACGTACCGGTTCTCGATCGCGTGGAGCCGCATCTTCCCGAACGGCGACGAGACCGAGCCCAACGAAGCGGGACTCGCGTTCTACGACCGCCTCCTGGACGAGCTGGAGAAGTACGGCATCGAGCCGCTCGTGACGATCTCCCACTACGAGACGCCGCTGCACCTCGCCGAGACGTACGACGGGTGGACCGACCGCCGCCTCATCGGGTTCTACGAGCGCTACGCCCGCACGCTCTTCGAGCGCTTCGGCGCCCGCGTGAAGTACTGGCTGACGTTCAACGAGATCAACTCGCTGCTGCACGCCCCGTTCATGTCGGGCGGCATCAACACGCCGAAGAGCGAGCTCAGCGAGCAGACGCTCTACCAGGCCATGCACCACGAGCTGGTCGCGTCGGCACGCGCCACCCGCATCGCGCGGGAGGTCGCACCGAACGCGCAGATCGGCTGCATGGTGCTGTCGATGCCGGTCTACCCGCTGACCCCGTCGCCCGCCGACGCGCTGGCGGTCATGGACTTCGACCACTCGAACCTGGTCTACGGCGACGTGCACACGCGCGGCGCCTACCCGGGCTACTTCCTGCGGACCCTCCGCGAGAAGGGCATCGAGCTGGAGATCACCGACGAGGACCGCGAGGATCTCCGCAACACGGTCGACTTCGTGTCGTTCAGCTACTACATGTCGGTCGCCGCGACCGCCGACCCCGCCAAGAAGGTCGCCGGTGAGGGCAACATCATGGGCGGTGTGCCCAACCCCACGCTCGAGGCGAGCGAGTGGGGCTGGCAGATCGACCCCGTGGGGCTGCGCATCGTGCTCAACCAGTTCTGGGACCGGTGGCAGAAGCCGCTGTTCATCGTCGAGAACGGTCTGGGCGCGAAGGACGAGCTGGTCGAGATCGACGGCGTCAAGACGGTCGCCGACGACTACCGCATCGCCTACCTGAACGACCACCTGGTGCAGGTCGGCGAGGCGATCGCCGACGGCGTGGACGTGCTCGGCTACACGACGTGGGGCTGCATCGACCTCGTCTCGGCATCCACCGCGCAGCTGAGCAAGCGCTACGGCTTCGTGTACGTCGACCGCAACGACGACGGCTCCGGCACGCTCGACCGCCACAAGAAGAAGTCGTTCGCCTGGTACGCCGAGGTCATCCGCACGAACGGCGGTGCGCTGAGCGCATGACCCGTGCGATCTTCCTCGACGTCGACGGGACGATCCTGCAGGACGGACGGCACATCCCGCCGTCCGCGGTCGAGGCCATCCGCGCGGCCCGCGCTCGGGGACACCTGGTGTTCCTGAGCACGGGCCGCGGGACGGCGGAGCTGCACGCCGAGCTGATGGACATCGGCTTCGACGGCGCCGTCACCAACGGCGGCGCCTTCGCCAGCCTGGGCGAGCGGATCGTCTCGGCGACGCTGTTCACGCCGGAGGAGGTCGCGCGCCTGCGTGACTATCTGGCGAGCACCGGCCTGCACGGCTACTTCCAGTCGTACGACGGCCTGTTCGCCTCGGAGGGCCTGGCGGAGCTGCTCGCGGAGCGGTTCACGGCGGCGGGCTTCCCGTCCAAGTCGTTCCACGACGACGCTCAGGTCGACGACACCCTCATCGCGAAGCTCGTCTTCCTCACCGACGACGAGGATGCCGCCGCCCGCGCGCTCACCGAGCTCGCGGAGGACTTCGAGGTCGTCGGCGGGACCATCCCCGTCGCCTTCGCCGCCTCGGGCGAGGTCGCGCCGCGCGGCGTGCACAAGGGCGCGGCGATCCAGGCGCTGCTGCGCGAGCTCGACCTCGACCCGGACGACGCCGTCGGCATCGGCGACAACTGGAACGACGCGGAGATGTTCGCGGTCGTGGGCACCTCCATCGCGATGGGAAACGCCGTCGACGGCGTGAAGGCGCTGGCCGATCAGGTGACGACGGCGATCGACGAGGACGGCCTGCGCACCGCGTTCCGCCGCAACGGGCTGATCTGACGCGGTCGTACACTGACGCCATGGTGCCGTTCGACAACCTCCTGGCGTTCACGCTGGCCGCCCTCGTCCTGATCCTCATCCCGGGCCCGGCGGTGCTCTTCTCCGTCGGTCGCACCCTCGCACTGGGACGCACCGGCGGGCTGCTGAGCGTCGCCGGGGTGAGCCTCGCGCTCATCCCGATCGTCGCGCTCGTCGCCGTCGGGGTGGGCGGTGTCGTGGCGCAGTCGGTGGTGCTGTTCACGGTGCTGAAGATCGCGGGCTCGCTGTACCTCGTGTACCTCGGCATCCAGGCCATCCGTCACCGCAAGGATGCCGCGAGCGCTCCCGATCCGACCCGGCTGCCCACCGGCCACGGCCGGCAGCTCTGGCAGGGCTTCGTCGTCGGCATCACCAACCCGAAGACCATCGCCTTCTTCGTCGCCGTCCTCCCGCAGTTCGTCGACCTGCACGCCGGATCGGTGCCGCTGCAGCTCATGGAGCTGGGCGTCGTGTTCGCCGTCCTCGCCCTCGTCTCCGACTCGATCTGGGTGCTCGCCGCCGCCGCGGCGCGCGCCTGGTTCGCCCGCTCGCCGAAGCGCATCGAGAGACTGACGGCGACGGGCGGTGGGCTCATGATCGGCCTGGGCGGCATCCTGCTGGTGACGGGCCCGAAGCACTGACGGATCCGGGGACAATGGAGGGGTGACTCCTCCCCCTTCGCGCCGCCGGATCGTCTTCATCGACATCGACGGGACCATCCTCGAACACGGGGCACGGATGTCCCCCTCCACGCCGGTCGCCATCGCGACCGCCCGCGCGAACGGCCACCTCGTCTACCTCTGCACGGGACGATCGGCCGGCGACATCAACCCCCGCGTCCGCGAGATCGAGGTGGACGGCGCCATCACCAACGGCGGAGCGTTCGCCGTGCGCGGCGACGAGCAGATCGTGGCCCACCTCATGCCCCGTCCGCTCGTGGACCGCATGGTCGCCTACTTCGAGGAGCAGGGCGCGCACTACTTCCTGCAGACCGATCGCAGCGTCTACGTGAGCCCCGGCGTGCTTGAGCACGCGCAGCGCTTCCTGCGCGCCCACCCGCCGGTCGACCCGCGCGGCGAGCACGCGGCGGAGACGGAGGATCTGGCCCTGCTGAACCACTACCGTCCGCTCGACGAGGTCGACCTCGACACGGTCGTGAAGGCGACGTTCCTCAGCACCGCGAGCGACACGCTGTCGCGCGCGGCCGAACAGCTCGGCGACGAGTTCCACGTCATCCCGGGATCGATCCCGCTGCCCGGGGGCTCGAACGGCGAGATCTGCCAGCAGGGCGTCAACAAGGGCGCGGCGATCCTCGAGGTGCTGGAGGTGCTCGGCATGGATGCCGCGGACGCGGTCGGCATCGGTGACAGCTGGAACGACGTCGAGATGTTCCAGGTCGTGGGCACCGCCGTCGCGATGGGCGGCGCCGACCCCGAGCTGCAGGCGATGGCCGATCTGGTCACCACCGGCGTGCTCGAGGACGGGGTCGGCAACGCGCTGGCCCGCCTCGGCCTGATCTGACCGGGGTCGCTCTCCCCCGGTCGAAACGCAGAGGAGCGCAGCGACGAGTCGAAACGCAGAGCTCAGAGGAAGATGTCGGGGAACAGCTCGTCGTCGGGCGTGCCCGGTGTCGCCGCGTAGCGGGAGAAGTCCGTCACCCCGGCCTCCCGCAGCACCTGCTCGACGATGAGCGTCTGACCGGTGCGCTCACGTGCCGGGCGGATCAGCACCTCGTACGCGGCGTCGGCGTAGACCTCGGGCGTGCGGCTGACCTTCATCATCCGGTCGCCGCCGAGCGCGAACTGCACGGCCGCCGTCGCGATCGTCGTCTCGGGCCACAGGGTGTTCGCCGCGATGCCGTCGCGCGCGAACTCCGCGGCGATCCCCAGCGTGGCCATCGTCATGCCGTACTTCGCCAGCGTGTAGCCGGTGTGGGCGCCCAGCCAGCGCGGCGTGATGTTCAGCGGCGGCGACAGCGACAGGATGTGCGGGTTCTCGGCATCCTTGAGGATCGGCACCGCCGCACGGCTGAGCATGAACGTGCCGCGGACGTTGACGTCCTGCATGAGGTCGTACTTCTTGGCGGCGAGCTCGATCGACCCCGACAGGTCGATGACCGACGCGTTGTTGACGACGATGTCGATGCCGCCGAACTCCCCCTGCGTCTTCAGGACGGCGGCCGTGATGTCGTCGTCGTTGCGCACGTCGCCGACGATCGGCAGCGCCCGACCGCCCGCGGCCTCGATCGCCTCGGCGGCCGAGTGGACCGTGCCCTCGAGCTTCGGATGCGGGGTGTCGGTCTTGGCCAGGAGGGCGATGTTCGCGCCGTCGCGGGCGGCGCGCAGCGCGATCGCGAGGCCGATGCCGCGGCTGCCGCCGGACATGAGGATGGTCTTGCCGGCCAGTGTCATGCGTGTCCCCTGTCGTGCGTGGTCTTGGCGGAGGCCGCGGCGAACGCGGCCACGCGCGCTGCGGCATCCGGGGTGTCGAAGCTCGCGCCGATGGTGCGCGCCTCATCGTCGAGGTTGTCGGCGAAGGGGCGGCGCGCGCCGGCGCGCACGAGCCGCTTGGCCTGTCCGAAGGCGGCGGTCGCGCCGTCGAGCCAGAGGCGCGCGATCTGCTCGGCGCGGGCGGCCGGGTCGTCCGCGACCTCGGTGACCAGCCCCCACTCCAGCGCCGTCGCGGCGTCGATGGTCAGGTCGTCGAGGAGCATCCGCAACGCGCGCGTCTGCCCGATCGCCGCCGGCAGCAGCGTCGAGACGCCGAGGTCGGGGGTGAGGCCGATGTTCGCGTACTTGCTGACGAAGCGGGCACGGTCGCCGGCGACGATGTAGTCGGCGGTCAGCATGAGCCCGAGCCCGCCGCCGGCGACGGCGCCCTGCACCGCCGCGACGATCGGGATCCCGGACTCGACGAAGGTGCGAATGCCGTCGTGGATCACGTGCGCCATCGCGGTGATGTCGGCGCCGCTCGAGCCGGAGGCGGCCATCTCGACGACATCGCCGCCCGCGCAGAACGCCGGGCCCGCGGCATCCAGGAGCACGGCGCCGACCGACGGGTCCGCCGTGATCTCGTGGGCGAGGTCGCGCCAGCGCGTGCCCATCTCGAAGCCCATCGCGTTCAGCGATGCGGGCCGGTTGAACGTGAGCCGCGCGAGCGCGCCGTCGCGGGTGTGGATGATCGAGGCGGTCATTTCGGCGCCATCCGGATCGCGCCGTCGAGGCGGATCGTCTCGCCGTTGAGGTAGCCGTTGCGGACGATCTCCGCGACGAGGCTCGCGTACTCGTCGGGCCGTCCGAGGCGGGCGGGGTACGGCACCTGCTGACCGAGGCTCTGCTGCGCCGCGTCGGGCAGGCCCGCGAGCATGGGCGTCTCCATGATGCCGGGGGCGATCGTGACGACGCGGATGCCGTGGCGCGCGAGCTCGCGGGCGATCGGCAGCGTCATGGCGTGCACACCGCCCTTGCTCGCGGAGTAGGCGGGCTGGCCGATCTGCCCGTCGAAGGCCGCCACCGAGGCGGTGTTGACGATGACGCCGCGATCGCCGCCGTCGGTGGGCTCCGTCGTCGCGATGGCGGCGGAGGCCTGCGCGATGACGTTGTAGGTGCCGATGAGGTTGACGCGCACGATGCGCTCGAAGTGGGCGAGGTCGCTCGGCGACCCGTCGCGCTCGAGCACCTTGGCCGGCGGGGCGATGCCGGCGCAGTTGACGACGACACGCAGCGGCCCCTGCGCGGCGGCCGTCTCGACGGCGGCGGCGATCTGCGTCGGGTCGGTGACGTCGGCCGCCACGAAGGTGCCGCCGAGTTCCGCGGCCCGCTCGGCGCCGGCAGAGGCGGCGAGATCGACGATCACGACGTGGGCGCCGGCGTCGGCGAGCCGTCGTGCCGTGGCGAGGCCGAGGCCGCTGGCCCCGCCGGTGACGAGCGCGGATGCGCCGGCGATGTCCATGGATTCTCCTTCGAAGTCCGGGCCGCTCCCGTCGCTCAGCAACGGGAGGTGCTACTGAGTGCCAGCATACGCGGTACCAGGTGTCAGCACGCTGTCTCAGTGCGCTCGGAGGATCTCCCCCAGCCGCGCCAACAGCTCGTCGGGACGGGCGAGCAGCACGCGTGCCTCCGGCGCGGCGACCAGGTGATCGACGAGGCGCCGGGCCACCGCGGCATCCCGCCGCCGATAGCCGGAGAGGTAGTGCGGCGTCGCTCGCCACTCCAGGACCGCCCCGTCGTCGGTGGTGACCCGGACGGGAAAAGTCGGCGTCTCGGCGATCTCTCCCGACGCGCCGCCGAAGATGCCCTCGATCAGCGGCACGAGGGTGTCGCCGAGCGCGGGATGCGGCCACCACGTCATCGGCACCTCGGCGACGACCGCCCGCACCTGCGCCCAGGGCACGAAGCCGGCGGGCGCGTCGCCGAGCGCGGGCTGCAGGCCGTCGGCGCGCAAGCGGACATGGCGGGCCGCGGCATCCCCGAGGGCGACAGCCGGCCCGTCGGCGTCGTCGAGAGCGGTGAGCACGCCGACACGGCGGGCGACAGAGGTGGGCACAGCCCATCTCACCACGGACGCCGCGGCGGGCGCGAGAGGCAGGATGGATGCCGTGCCGAGCGCCTGCGGTTCTCCCGCGACCTCGGGAACGCGACCTGACCGCCCCGTACGCGCCGATACGCGAAATCGGGGCCGCATGCGGTGGTGGAGCCTCACGAGAGGCGACCGCATACGACCCCGATCGGGCTATCGCGCTGAGCGAGATCAGTTCACGTCGGCGTCCACCCAGTCCATCGACTTCGTGACGGCCTTCTTCCACAGTCGCAGCTGGCGCTCGCGCTCGGCGACGTCGTCGTTCGGCGTCCAGCGCTTGTCCTCCTGCCAGTTCGCCCGCAGCTCGTCGAGGTCGTTCCAGAACCCCACGGCGAGCCCGGCGGCGTACGCGGCGCCCAGCGCGGTCGTCTCGGCGACGACGGGACGCACGACCGGGACGCCCAGGATGTCCGCCTGGAACTGCATGAGCGTGTCGTTGGCGATCATGCCGCCGTCGACCTTGAGCTCCGTGAGGTCGACGCCGGAGTCGGCGTTGACGGCATCCAGCACCTCGCGCGTCTGGAAGGCGGTCGCCTCCAGGGCGGCGCGGGCGATGTGGTTGCGGTTCGCGAAGCGGGTGAGGCCGACGATGGCGCCACGGGCGTCGGGACGCCAGTAGGGCGCGAACAGGCCCGAGAAGGCGGGCACGAAGTACACGCCGCCGTTGTCCTCCACCTTCGCGGCGAGCTCCTCCACCTCGGGCGCGGACGAGATGATGCCCAGCTGGTCGCGCAGCCACTGGATCAGCGAGCCGGTGACGGCGATCGATCCCTCGAGGGCGTAGTGGGCCGGCTCGTCGCCCAGCTTGTAGCCGACGGTGGTGAGCAGGCCGTTCTCCGACTTCACGATCTCGGTCCCCGTCTGGAAGATGAGGAAGTTGCCCGTGCCGTAGGTGTTCTTGCTCTCGCCCGCGTCGAAGGCCGCCTGGCCGAACGTCGCCGCCTGCTGGTCGCCGAGGATGCCGGCGACGGGGGTCTCCCGCAGCAGCGACGTGTCGCGCGCCTCGCCGTAGACCTCGCTGGAGGAGCGGATCTCCGGCATCATCGAGCGCGGCACCCCGAAGTCGGCCAGGATGTCGTCGCGCCACGCGAGCGTCTTCAGGTCCATGAACAGCGTCCGGGAGGCGTTGGTCACATCCGTCGCGTGCACGCCGCCGTCGGGACCGCCGGTGAGGTTCCACAGCACCCAGGTGTCGGTCGTGCCGAAGATGAGGTCGCCCGCCTCGGCCTTCTCGCGCGCCCCCTCGACGTTCTCGAGGATCCAGACGATCTTGGTGCCCGAGAAGTAGGTCGCCAGCGGCAGCCCGACGATGTCCTTGTACCGGTCGACGCCGGCGTCGCCGGCGATCCGGTCGACGATCGGCTGGGTGCGCGTGTCCTGCCACACGATCGCGTTGTAGACGGGGATGCCGGTGTTCTTGTCCCACACGACGGCGGTCTCGCGCTGGTTGGTGATGCCCACCGCGGCGATGTCGTGACGCGTCAGGTTGGCGCGGCCGAGGGCGATGCCGATGACCTCGCGCATGTTGTCGCGGATCTCGATCGGGTCGTGCTCGACCCAGCCGGCGCGCGGCATGATCTGCTCGTGCTCCTTCTGGCCGACGGAGACGATCGAGCCCTTCTTGTCGAACACGATGGCGCGGCTGGAGGTCGTGCCCTGGTCGAGGGCGATGATGTACTCACTCATGAGGTGACGTCCTTGTCTGGGTGTGGATGGGGATCAGGCGTGGGCGAGGTGGAGCAGGACCGGAGCGGCGAGCGCGGCAAGCGTACCGCCGACGAGCGGACCGACGACGGGGACCCACGCGTAGGACCAGTCGCTGGAGCCCTTGCCCTTGATCGGCAGCACCGCGTGCGCGATGCGGGGGCCGAGGTCGCGGGCGGGGTTGATGGCGTACCCGGTGGGGCCGCCGAGGGAGGCGCCGATGCCGACCACGAGGAGCGCGACGGGCACGGCGGTCAGCGGGCCGAGGGCGCCGGGGACGCCGATCTGGACGTCGCCGTAGTCGGCGAACGCGAAGATGACGAACACGAGGACGAAGGTGCCGATGATCTCGGTGATGAGGTTCCAGCCGTAGGAGCGGATCGCGGGGCCGGTGGAGAACACGCCGAGCTTGGTCGCCGCGTCGGGCTCCTCGTCGAAGTGCTGGCGGTAGGCGAGCCAGCACAGCACCGCGCCGATGAACGCGCCGACCAGCTGGGCGGCGATGGCGACGAAGAACTGCGCGACGCCGATCTTCCCCCCGATCAGCAGGGCGATGGAGACGGCGGGGTTCAGCTGCGCGCCGGAGTAGGACGAGACGAGGACACCGGCGAAGACCGCCAGACCCCAGCCCCAGTTGATCATCAGGGTGCCGCCGCCGAATCCCTTGGATTTTGCGAGGATGACGTTGGCGACCACGCCACCGCCGAGCAGGAGCAGCATCGCCGTCCCGACGAGCTCTGACACGAAGTAGAGCCCGAGATTGATGTCGTGCATGTCAGCATTGACCTTTCTGCATGGATGCCGCGGGCGACGTCGCCGCGCGAGGGATGGCCTGATCGGTTGCCGGCGTCAGGCCGCGCCGGGGCTGGGCGGTCGGATCCTCACCGACCCGAGGGGGCGAGGTGGGACGTGCGGACGTCGATGCGATGGCGCTCCTGCAGCACGCGGGCCGCCTCGTCGACCTGCGCCCGCACGGCCTCGCCGTCCCAGCCGAGGGCCGGGGCGGCCGCCTCCGCGACCTCGGTGAGGGTCTCCACGCCCACCCCGCCGACGAAGGCGATGTGGGTGCGGCGCAGCAGGAGGTCGATGAGGCTCACGACCTCTTCGCGGCCGGCGAGGAAGGCGATCTCCTCGGCGGAGTACCCGGGTGCGTGCTCGAGGGGGCGTTGCGCGACCGGGAGCGTGCCGAGCACCTCGGAGGCGTACGTGCCGTAGCGCTCCAGCATCCGGTCGGCGAAGGCGCTCGTGTGCGCTCCGCGGTGCGCGTCGAGCCAGCGCGCCCGATCCGCCTCGGTGCGCGGGTAGCCCGCTCCCCCGCCGATCGGCAGGTCGAGCGTCGAGATGCGGCGCGTGCGGCCGAGGGCCGTCATCACGTCGTCGGACAGATGCTCGGCGAGGGCCCGGAACGTGGTCCACTTGCCGCCGACGAGGCTGAGCACCGGCACGGCGCCGAGACGCGCCCGCTCGATGCGGTAGTCGCGCGAGACGAAGCCCGGCGCGACGTCGTCGTGGCGGGGCAGGGGACGGATGCCGGAGAAGGTGTACACGATCTGCGACCGGTCCACCGCGATCCGGGGGAACACCTGGCCGATGAGGTCGAAGAAGTACTCGATCTCCTCGTCGGTGCAGACGGTGGGCTGGGCGGGGTCCGCATCGATGTCGGTCGTGCCGACCATGACGCGGCCCTTGAGCGGGTAGATCAGCACGATGCGGCCGTCGGCGGCCTCGAAGAAGATCTCGTTGCCGCGCGTGGCTTCCAGCAGCGCCGGGTTGTCGAGCACGATGTGCGAGCCCTTCGTCCCGCCCATGAAGCGGGTGGGGGCGCCCAGCGCGCTGTTGGTGATGTCGGTCCAGGGTCCGCTGGTGTTGACGATGACGTCGGCCGTGAACGGGAACTCGTCGCCGGTGAGGGCGTCGCGGATGATCACCGCCGAGCCGTCCGCGCCGACGACGGGGGCATAGTTCGCCGCCCGTGCCGATTCCTCGCGGGTGCCGTCGCGCAGCACGTCGAGCGCGAGCCGCTCGGGGTCGTGCATCGAGGCGTCGTAGTAGGTCGCGGTGTAGCGGAAGCGGTCGTCGAGGTCGGGGAAGAGCTCGCGGGAGCGCCGGCGTCCGTGGAAGCGGTGACGCGGCACCGCGCCCCCGTCGCGGGAGAAGGTGTCGTACATCACCAGGCCGAGCTTGATCAGCAGCGCCCCGCGCTCGCGCGGCTTGCCGCGGCCGTGGGTGACGAGCAGCCGGAAGGGCGCCGTCAGGATGCCGGAGATCGTGCGGTGGATCGGGATGGTGGTGGGAAGCGGACGCACGAAGTGCGGGGCGTTGCGCACGAGACGGTTGCGCTCGGTGACCGACTCGCGCACGAGGCGGAACTCGCCGTTCTCCAGGTAGCGCACCCCGCCGTGCACCATGTGGCTGGAGGCGGACGATGCGCCGCTGACGTAGTCGTCGCGTTCGACGAGCGCGACGTCGACGCCCTGGAGGGCGAGGTCGCGGAACGTCGCGATGCCGTTGATCCCGCCCCCGATGATGAGGACCTCGGCGTGGGGGCGCTCTCGCAGCGCCTGGATGTTCGGACGGGTGGTCGCCATCGACTCGGTCATCGCTCTTCCTTCCGCGGCTTCGCGTGGTCTCGCCGCGTGTTTTTCACGGTGGTCGCGATCTACACTGAGACCTGGGTGAACGAACGCGCAACGCACGTGAACATACGTGCACCGCGAGGCGTGCTGTGCACGGATGTGCACGACGAGGAGGACACGTGACCGGCGAGATCGATCCCGAGGCGCGGGCGCGCGACGCCCTCCACGCGGCGCAGCTCTACTACGTGCAGGACCGGACGATGGAGCAGATCGCCGCGGAGATGAAGCTGTCGCGATCGTCGGTGTCGCGCCTGCTCGCGCACGCGCGCGAGATCGGGCTCGTGGAGATCACGGTGCACTCGCCCCAGGAGGCCAACAGCGTGGTCGCCCGCCGCCTCGGCGAGCGCTTCGGCATCTCCGTCCACGTCGTCAGCACCCCGCCCCGCTCGACCGACGCCGAGCGCCTCGAGCGCACGGCGCGCACCGCGGCGCACGTGCTGTCGACCACCCTCGACCCGCAGACGAGCATCGGCATCGCCTGGGGCGCCACCGTCTCGGCGATCGCCCGCCACCTCCCCACCAAGCGGCTGCAGGAGTCCCAGATCGTGCAGATGAACGGCGCGGCCAACGAGTCGACGTCGGGCATCAGCTACTCCGGCGCCATCCTGGAGCGGTTCGGCCAGGCGTTCGGCAGCGACGTGCAGCAGTTCTCGGTGCCGGCGCTGTTCGACGACCCCCACACCAAGCAGCTGCTCTGGCGGGAGCGCGCGATCCGTCGCGTCGTCGAGGCGCAGGCGCGGGTGCAGGTGTTCGTCTTCGGCCTCGGCTCACCGCAGGCCGACGTGCCCTCGCACGTCTATGCGGGCGGGTACCTCACGGGCGAGGATCTGCGGATGCTCCTGCGCGACGGGGTGGTCGGCGACTGCGCGACGGTCTTCTACCGGCTGGACGGATCGACGTCGGGGATCGAGCTCAACGACCGCTCGAGCGGTCCCGGCTTCGACGTGATCCGCCGCATCCCGCGCCGCCTGTGCGCCGTGTCGAGCCTGTCGAAGCTCGATGCGCTGCGCGGGGCGCTCGCGGCGGGCCTGATCACGGAGCTCGTCGTGGAGGAGGCGCTCGCCCGCCGCATCGTGGAGCTGCCGCACACCGCGGGCCGCGGCTGACTCCGCGGCGACGGGCTAGAGGCTGAAGACGAAGACCCAGGTCCCCGCGAGCACGGCCGCGGTGACGGATGCCGCGGCGATCGCCACGGCGATCAGCAGCAGGACGGCGTCGGCTCCCGACATCCGCGACGGGCGCGCCCACGTGCGGGCCGTGTCGGCGCCGAACCCGCGGGCCTCCATGGCCGTCGCGAGCTTGGTGCCGCGGCGCACGGCGAGGACGAACAGGGCGAAGGCCTGGCTCAGGAAGCGGCGGATGCGGCCGTCGTCGGCGACGCCGCGGGCGCGACGGGCCATCGACAGCTCCCGCCAGTCGTCGATCAGGAGGCCGACCATCCGCAGGCCCGCGAGCGCCCCCAGCACGAACCGCGGCGGCAGGCGCACGATCTGGGCGAGCCCGTCGGCGAGGTCGGTCGGATCGGTCGTGGCGAACAGCACGACGCTCGGCACCGCGATCGCGAGGACGCGCAGCAGGATCGCCAGCGACAGCGCGATCGAGCCGTCGCTGATGCGCACGAGCCCCCACTCGAGGTACACCTGACCCGACACGCGGCCGTACAGCACGGTCGCCGCCGCGCCGATGGCCGCCGCCGCGGCGATCGGCCACAGCCGCAGCAGCAGCTGCCGCGCCCGCAACCGCGCCAGCGGCAGCAGCGCGACGGTCGCCGCGAGGGTGACGCCCGCCGAGACCGGGTCGATCGACAGCAGCAGCGTCATGGTCACCACGAGGGTCGCGGCGAGCTTGGTCACCGGGTTGATGCGCCCCAGGGGACTGCGCGCCACGTCGAGCGAGAACAGGCTCATGCGCCGCTCCCGAGGCGGGCGACGGTCAGGGTCTCGTCGGCGAGCGCGGACACGAGCGCGGGGTCGTGGGAGACGAACGCGATCGCCGAGCCGGCCGCCCTCAGCTCGTCGACGAGATCGGCGAGCTCGCGCCACGTGCGGGCGTCCTGTCCGTAGGTGGGCTCGTCCAGCAGCAGCACGCGGGGTCTGCTCGCGAGGGTCGCGGCCACCGTGAGCCGCCGCTTCTCGCCGCCGGAGAGCGTGAACGGGTTGACCTCGGCGAGACGGGTCAGCCGCAGCCGTTCGAGCAGCGGCTCCACGCGCGCGGCGACCTCGGACGCGGAGAGCCCGAGGGCGCGGGGGCCCACCGCCAGCTCGTCGCGCACACGCGTGGTCAGCAGCTGATGCTCGGGCTCCTGGAACACCGTGCCGATGCGGGTCAGCAGATCGCGGGCGCGCCAGCGCACGGGCGCGTCGCCGCGCCCCGTGCCGGCCGCGAGCGAGGCGCTCGCGCGCACGGTCCCGGATGCCGGGGGCACGAGCCCCGCGAGGGTCATCGCGAACGTCGACTTCCCGGCCCCGTTCGCCCCGGTGATCGCCAGGGCCCGCCCGGCCCGCAGCCGGGCGTCGATGCCGGCCGCGACGATCCGCGGCATCCGCTCGCCGAACGGGCGCCGGCCCACCGCGACGGCGTCGGCGCTCAGCAGGACCTCCCCCGTGCCCGTGCGCGGCCGGGGGTCGATCACGACGGGGACGTCCGGTACCCAGACGCCCGCCTCGGTCAGGGCCGCGCCGTGCGCGCCGAAGACGCGCTCGGCGCTCCCGTCCGCGAGCACCCCGCCGTCGGATCCGAGCACCACGACGCGGTCGATGTGCTCGGCCCACAGCGCGACGCGGTGCTCCACGACGACGAGCGTGGCGCCCGTCCGCGACGCCGCCTCGACGACCGCGTCGCGCACGGCGACGGCCCCGGCCGGGTCGAGGTTCGCCGTCGGCTCGTCCAGCAGCAGCAGTCCGGGCCGCATCGCGAGGGCGCCGGCGAGCGCGAGCCGCTGCTTCTGCCCGCCGGAGAGGGCGGCGGTCGGGTGGTCGCGCGGCACGTCGAGGCCGACGGCGCGGAGGGCCTCGTCGACCCGCCGCCAGATCTCGTCGGCGGGGACGCCGAGGTTCTCGCACGCGAAGGCGACGTCGTCGCCCACCCGGGCGAGCACGACCTGCGCATCGGGATCCTGGAGCACCAGGCCCGCCCGTCCGCGCACCGCGGCGGGCGCGTGGCCGTCGATCAGGAGCGCACCGGCATCCTCACCGTCCTCCGCATCGCCCAGCACGCCGGCCAGCCCGCGCAGCAGCGTCGACTTGCCCGAGCCGCTCGCGCCGAGGAGCAGGACGTGCTGGCCCGGCTCGATGTCGAGGTCGAGCTCCGACACGGCCCAGCGCCGACGGCCGGCGTGACGCCAGCCCCACCCTCGTGCACTGACCGCCGCGGGCGCCGCGAGCGAGGCCGGGCTCACGCCGCGTCGGGCGCGTCCGCGATGCGTGCCTCTCGACCCGCCGCGAACCGGTCCAGCGCGCCCGTGGCGGCCAGGGCACGGGCGATGAGCCACGACACCAGACCCGCGACGAGGATGCCGGAGACGACGGCGGCACCGAAGTAGATCGCTCGCGGCCCGAACTCGTAGGCGGCGATCGAGGAGAAGTTGGTGTCGAGGAGGGCCACGGCGAGGCCGGCGAGGGCGCCCGAGGTGAGCGCCGCGATCAGGCGATAGTTCGCGTACGCGAACAGCGCGAAGCCGAGCTCGGCGCCGATGCCCTGCACGACGCCCCAGACCAGCGTGAGGAAGCCCCACTGCGTGCCGACGGCCATCGACACCACCGCGGCGACGACCTCGGTGTACAGCGCGGCGCCGGGCTTGCGGATGATGAGACCACCGAGCACACCGGCGAACAGCCACCCGCCGGACAGCAGCCCCTCCAGCCCCGGTGCGAACGCGAGGATGCTGCTCAGCGGCGTCCACGCCTGGCCCCACAGCCAGAAGACGACACCGGCGGCCACACCGATGACGCTGGCGACGACGATGTCGACGACGCGCCAGCGCAGGCGGCCGGTGCGCGCGGCGGAACGGGATGCCGCAGCATCCGACGAGACGGTGGACGGGGACGCAGACGCGTGCATGTTTCTCTCCTCCCTGCGCCGGCATGATCCGGATCAGGTTCGACGGTCGAAGCGTGGATCGCTTCCTCTCAGCCCGGCTCACCGGACTCCCGTGGTTGTGCGCTCGAGTATAGCGGCGACCGGGTACGTTGGGCGGGTGACCTCGGACGACGCGCCCCCGCCGTCGCGACGCGCGCTGCGCGAGTCCACCGCACCGACCGACATCGTCATCGTGCGGGGCCGCGAGGGACGTCAGGCGCTCGGCTGGCTCGACGACACGGCCGTGACGGGGACGCTCGCCGTCGCGAACACCGCGCCCGCCCCCGACCTGCTCACGAGACGGCCGCGCCGATCGCCCCTGCGGGCGGGGGTGGTCGCGCCGATCCTCACCACCATCGCCGTCGCGGGCGCGTACGCCGCGGCGACCCTGCTCTGGCCGCTCTGGGCCGTCACGCCGACGGTGCGCGCGATCGAGCCGGACGGTCCCGCCTCGCCGGCGACCGCCGTGGCGTGGCCGACGGAGGGGGCCGGCGCCGTCGGGGTCGGGGGCATCGACGCGGTGGCCGCCTCCAGCGATGCGGCGGTCTCGATGGCGAGCATCTCGAAGCTCGTGACGGTGCTGATGATCCTGGACGAGATGCCGCTGAACGTCGGGGAGCAGGGGCGGGAGTTCGCGTTCACCTCGCGCGACCGCTCCACCTACTACGACTATCTGGCCAACGACGAGTCCGCCCTCGACGTGCCCGTCGGCGGCTCGCTCACGGAGTATCAGATGCTCCAGGGCATCCTCATCGGCTCGGCCGGCAACTACACGGATCGCCTCGCCGGCACGATCTGGCCGACCGACGAGGTCTTCTCGGCCGCCGCGCGCGCGTGGCTCGACCGCCACGGGCTGCCCGGGATCACCCTGGCCGAGCCCACCGGGATCGATCCCGCGAACGCCGCCGATCCGGCCGCGCTCATCGCGCTCGCGCGGATCGCGCTGGCCCACCCGGTCGTGGCGGAGATCGTCCGCACCCGGACGGTCGAGCTTCCCGGGGCCGGCGAGGTCACCAACACCAACGACCTGCTCGCCGACCCGGCCGTGGTCGGTCTCAAGACCGGCAGCCTGGCGGGGTTCTACAACCTGCTGGCGGCGAAGGACGTCACCGTCGGCGCGGTGACCGTGCGCGTCTACGCGACCGCGCTCGGCCAGTCGTCCGACGAGGCCCGCGACCAGGAGACGGCGCGCCTGCTGGCCGACGTGGCCGCCGAGGTCGCCGTGCCGCGCACCCTGCCGGCCGGCACCCTCGCGGGCGTCGTGTCGACCGCGTGGGGGGCGACGGCGAACATCGTGACGGATGCCGACGCGGCGGTGATCCTGTGGAACGGCGCGGCATCCACCGTGACGACGGACCTCGATCTGGGCGCGGCGCGCACCGTCGACGCGGCCGTCGGCGAGGTGCGGGTGACGGGACCGCTGGACGCGGCGACCGTCGGCGTGCACCTCACCGCCGACATCCCCGATCCGGACGCGTGGTGGCGTCTGACCCACCCGCTGCAGCTGTGGGGTCTGGCCGACTGACCCGCGGGCCTCGACGCGGCGGCGCTAGAACGGCCAGACCAGCGGCACGTACACCACGGCGACGAGGAGGTACACCGCCATCAGCGGCAGGCCGAGCTTGCCGTAGTCGCCGAACCGGTAGCCGCCCGGCTGCATCACCATCAGGTTGGCCGGAGTCGCCACGGGCGTGAGGAACGCGGCGGCGCCGGCCACCGTCAGCGCCATCATGAACGGCTGCACGCTCGCGCCGAGCGTCTGGGCGATGGCGACCGCGATCGGGAGCACGACGAGCACCGTGGCGACGTTCGAGATGAACTGACCCAGCACCATCGTCAGCACGCACAGCACCAGCAGGGCGAGCTGCGGCGAGCCCGAGCCGATGACGCCCAGCACGGCGTCGGCGACGATGTCCGCCGCCCCCGTCGTGATGAACGCCGACGACAGCGGGATCATCCCCGCGATGAGGATGACGGTCGTCCACGAGATCGCGCGGTAGGTCTGCGGCACCGTCAGCACCCGCAGCAGCACGAGGGCTCCCGCCGCGAGCAGTCCGGCGACCACCGCCGGCACGAGCCCCGTCGCGAGGAGCACGACCATCGCGCCGAGGACGCCGATCGCGCGCTTGGCGCCGCGGCCGAGCGGCACGACGCGCTGCAGATCCTGGGGCGGGGTCACCGCGATCACGTCCGGCGACTGGGCGTAGCGGGTCAGCGCGGCCCAGGGTCCCTGCACGAGCAGGGCGTCGCCGGCCTGGAGCACGAGCGCGCCGGCCACTCCCGTGCCCCGGGACGCGTTGGGGCCCTCGTCGTCGCCGCGGCGGACGGCGAGGATCACGAGGTCCTCACCGCGGGTCGTCATGCCCGCCGACACCGTACGTCCGATCAGTCGCGATCGCGGCGCGACCAGCACTTCGGCGACGCCCTCGCGTGCGCTGAACAGCAACCCGGTGTCGAGGTCGACGTCGTAGCTCGCGCGGAGCGCCTGCGCGTGCTCCCGCGGGTCCGGCGCCACCTCGCCCAGCCGCTCCGCCGTCCGCTCCGGCAACAGCCGGCCGCCGCCGAGCGCGACGACCGCGACGGTCAGCAGGACGAGCGGAATGCCGGCGAGCGCGAACTCGAAGAAGCCGAACTCCCGACCGCCGGCGGCGGCCGCCGCCTCGCTGACGACGATGTTGACGGGCGTTCCGGTGAGGGTCAGCAGCGACCCCGCGCTCGCGGCGAACGCGAGCGGGATCAGCAGCTTGGAGGGGACGATGCCGGCGCGCACCGCGACGACCACCACGACCGGCAGCAGCGCCGCGACGGCGCCGTTGATCGAGATGAAGGCGGTCAGCACCGCCGCCAGCAGGCCGATGATCGCCGTCAGCCGTCCGCGTCCACGGCCCGCGCGCGTGACGACCTGCTGTCCCAGCCAGGCCGTGACACCCGTGGCATCCAGTGCTTCGCTCACCACGAACAGCGACGCGATGAACAGCACGGTGGGATCGCCGAAGCCCGCGAACGCCTCGCCCAGCGTCAGCACCCCGGTCGCCCACAGCGCCAGGGCGACCCCCAGCGACACGAGGGCGAGCGGCACGCGACCGCTGACGAAGGCCACGACCGCGAGAGCGAGGATCAGGAAGGTCCAGGCGGCGGGGTCCATGCCCTCACCCTAGACGCGACGCCGCGGCCTCAGACGAACCGCACCGTCTGCTGCAGGCGGGTGCGGACGTCGAACAGCTCGTTTCCGCCGATGTCGCGTGCGCCGGTGAGGCCGCGCCGCAGCACGGTCGACAGCGCCGAGCGGGCCACGACCGCCACGGGCAGTCCGCACACCTTGCCGATCTCCTCGATCGCGGTGACGACGTCGTCGTCGGGGAGCACCACGATCGCGCCGCTGAACCGCACGCGGGCCGCGCGGGCGAGCGCCCGCGCCCCCGCCACGAGGTCGGCGATCGGCGCGCCCACGCCGTCGCCGATCAGCTCGCCGCGGCGCAGACGCACGGGACCCCCGAAGTCCTCGCTGAGCAGGGCGTAGAGGCCGCTGGGGCCGAGGACGATGTGGTCCAGCTTCAGCGACGGGTCGCGGGGGTCGGCGGCGACGTCGTGCCAGACCGTGTAGCCCATTCCGAGCTCGCCGACGATGCGCGCGGTCGCCTCCTCGGCGAGGGCGTCGGCGAGGAGGCGTTTGAGTTCGCGGGGCGCCGCCCGCACGAGTGCCGGGTCGTAGGGGTCGGCGAGGGCCGTGCCCCGCCCCGCCCACTCCCGGATCAGGTCGAGGTAGCGCTCGCGGCGCCAGCCGCCGGGCTGTCCGAACGAGCGGGCCCGCGGCCTCGTGTCGGCCGGGCGGGCCGGCGGCCGCCACCCGCCGTCCGCCGCGGCGTCGGGGCCGTAGGCGGCGGCCTCGACTCCGCCGAAGCCGTGCCCGCGGTCGTACGCCGCCCGCGCCTCGGCGCTGCCGACGAGCTCCCACGCCCGCTGCACCTGGACGAACTGCGCCGCGTCGCCGCCCGTGTCGGGGTGGGTCTGGCGCAGCCGCAGCCGGTACGCACGACGCAGCTCGTCGTCGGCCACGTCCGGCGCGACGCCGAGCACCTCGTAGGCGGACGCGGAGAGCGGACTGTCGAACACGGGATCCCTCAGCGCTTCTCGTTGCGACGTGCGTAGGCGGCGGCGCTGCGGCTGGACAGGGCGAGCAGAACCAGGATGTCCAGCGCGAGGGCGGGCAGCGTCGAGAAGAGCGTGATCTCCTGGTCGCGCACCCACCAGCTCGCGAAGGCGGCCGAGATGGAGAGGGTGGCGACGGTCATGACCGCGACGCGGGCGAGGTTGCTCCCGCGGTAGAGCAGCAGCACGCACGCGAGCTGGATCGCCGCCCCGATCGCGAACACCGCGAGCACGAGCAGGAGCGAGGCGTCGAGCACGTCGGGCGTCACCTCGATCCCGTCCAGATCGAGCTCCAGCTCGCCCGCGTAGGCACGCCAGTGCACGGCCAGATCGATCATCGACACGATCCCCACCAGGGCGCTCAGCAGCACGAGCCCCGCCCCCGCGACGGTGGTCGCCGGCCGCCGCATGCCGGGGTCGTGGGCGACGGGCTGGAGCAGTCGGGTGACGGGCTCGTACGAGGGGCGCTTCTCGTGGCGCTGCCGACGGCCGCCCTCCGCCGCGCTCATGCCGTCACCGCCCGCACGTCGACGACGGGCAGGTCGCCGTCGGTGCGGATGCTGTCGCCGCCGCCGTTGCGGGCGTGATAGCCCGTCGAGAAGTCGGCGATGAGGTCGACGTGCACGGCCGGCTCCCCCGCGCGCAGGGTGGCGACGATGTGGTCGCGCTCGACGTCGGTGTCGGCGTCGATGCGGTGCGTCACCTGCAGCGTGAACAGCGAGAGCCCGACGGAAGTGTCGAAGGTGCCGGCCGCGAGCCAGTCGACGCGGCGCCCGCCGGGCAGCAGCCATCCGTCGGGACACTTCCAGAAGCGCACGTGGTGACGCTGGGCGGGGTTGCCGTCGACCTCCTGCTGATAGGCGAAGTCCTGCTGGCGGCCGAACAGGAAGAGAGGGCTGACCGGGGCCTCGTGGTAGCTGCGGCGCGCGAGCGTGGAGGTGACGATGCGCCACGACGACCGCAGCGTCACGGGGTCGGCCTTCGTCCAGCCCGCCGCGCGCATCGCCTGCTCGATCTGCTCACCGTCGCCGAGGAAGGCGAGGTTGACGGGGTCGCCGAGCAGACCGTCGCTCGTGCGGGCGCGGCCGATGAAGTAGTCGGGGACGTAGACGGTCGTCAGGATGCGGTGCAGGCGCGGGAGGACCAGGTAGGCGAGCAGCACCCAGAAGAGGATGAATCCGACGATGCCCCACCACCCGATCGTGAGGCTCTCGGTGAAGCCGAGGTAGGCCAGCCAGATCGCGGCCAGTCCCGCGAAGACGAAGAAGAACTGGTCGATCGCGACCCCGATCGACCAGCGTCGCTGCGCACGGCTGCGGCTCACGGGACCGCCCACAGGGGCGCGGGCGGCTGCCAGGCCAGGGCGCGCGCGGCGAGCTCGTCGTCGACGTCGGCGAGCGCGGCGGGGTGCCACCGCGGATCGCGGTCCTTGTCGACCAGCTGCGCCCGGATGCCCTCCGGAAGATCCGGCTGGGTCTGCGCGAACCAGAGGACGAGCCCGTACTCCTGCGCGAGGGCCGCCCGGAGGTCGGGGAGCGTCCGCGCCGCGCGGACGGCGGCGAGGGTCACCGTCAGCGCCGTCGGCGACGACGCCTCGAGCAGGTCGGCGGTCGCCCCCGCCTCGGGCTCGGGGCGGCGGCGCAGCCGCTCGATGATCTCCGCCACGCGGGGCGCGGAGAACGCCTCGTCGATCCACCCGCGTGCCGCCTCGAGCCGCGACGGCCCGGGGGTCTCGTCGAACAGCAGCACGATCTCGGCCGGCGTGCCCGGATCGGCGCGGTCGGCGAGCGCGGCGCGCAGATCGCCGATCCGCTCGCTCGGCACGAGCGCGTCGGCGAAGCCGGCGTAGAGGGCGTCGGCGGCATCCATCGCCTCGCCCGTCAGCGCGAGGTACTCGCCGAGGCGACCCGGCGCGCGGGCGAGGAGCCACGACCCGCCGACGTCGGGGGTGAAGCCGATGCGCGTCTCGGGCATGGCCAGCCGCGACCTCTCCGTCACGACGCGCACGGCGGCATGCCCGGCCAGTCCGATGCCGCCGCCCATCGTGACGCCGTCCGCGACGACGACGATCGGCTTGCGGTACTCCGCGATGCGGGCGTTGAGCGCGTACTCGGCCCGGAAGAAGTCCGCCGTGGCCGCGACCGCCCCGGCCAGGATCTGCTCGCGCAGGCCGCGCACGTCGCCGCCCGCACAGAGCCCGCGCTCGCCGGCCCCGTCGAGCAGGACGAGATCGATGTCGGCGTCGTCCTGCCAGCGGTCCAGCGCGGCGGAGAGCGCCTGGATCATGCCGAGATCGAGCGCGTTGATGGCGCGCGGCCGGTTGAGGGTCACGTGTCCCACCCCGCGGTCGGTGCGGACCAGCACGGTGGGTTCGGCGGCGTCACTCACGCTGGCAACGTTACCCGCGCGGTCGGCGTCGCGCCTCCGCGGGCGTCGGGGCGCGCATCGGGCAGGATGGAAGAGGCACGTGACTGCGCGTGCCTCCAGGAGAGGACGACGATGCCCGAAGGACACCTCCTCGAGTTCCGTGACGTGACGAAGATATTCGGGGCGATCCGCGCGGTCGACTCCTTCTCGGCGCGTGTCGAGCCCGGACGCGTCACCGGTTTCCTCGGACCGAACGGCGCCGGCAAGACGACGTCGCTGCGGATCCTGCTCGGCCTGGTCCGCGCCACCTCGGGCAGCGCCACCATCGGCGGCACCCGCTACGCGGAGCTGCGTCACCCGCTGCAGACGGTCGGCGCCGCCCTGGAGGCGTCGAGCTTCCACCCCGGCCGCAGTGCCGCCGGGCATCTGACGGTGTCGGCGCAGGCGGCGGGCATCCCCGCCTCGCGCGTGGACGAGGTGCTGGGTCTCGTGGGTCTCGCCGACGCGGCCGGACGCAAGGTCGGCGGCTTCTCGCTCGGCATGCGCCAGCGACTCGGCCTCGCCGCCACGCTGCTGGGCGACCCGGGGGTGCTGGTGCTGGACGAGCCCGCCAACGGCCTCGACCCCGAGGGCATCAAGTGGCTCCGCGGCTTCCTCGCCCAGCTCGCCGCCGAGGGCCGCACCGTGCTGGTCTCCTCGCACATGCTCGCCGAGGTGCAGCAGACGGTGACGGCGCTGCTGATCATCTCCCACGGGCGCCTGGTCTACGAGGGCGACGTCGCGGGCCTGACCGACCCCGACGACGTGGCGACGGTGATCGATGCGCCCGACCGCGCCGCGCTCGCGGGCGCCCTGGATGCCGCGGGCATCGCGTACGCGCCGCTGCGGACCGGCTTCACGGTGCGCGGCCGCGAGCCCGTCGAGCTCGGGGCCGTCGCGGCCGCCGCCGGGGTCGCCCTGTCGGCGCTGCACCGCCGCGGACCTGCACTGGAAGAGGTGTTCCTCGATCTCGTCAACGGCACGCGCGTGCACGCCCCGCGACCGGACGTCGCGGCGGTATCCACGCCGGCGTCCGCTCCGGTGTCCGCTCCTCCCGTCGCCGCCGCCCCTGCTGCCGACGCCGAGTCGTGGGAGGAGCCGGCCGTCGACGACACGGAGTACGTGCACGCCGTCGAGGACGATCCGATCGAGGGGGACGTCTCCGACGATCCGGGCCACGACGAGGAAGGGGCGCACCGATGAGCATCGTGAACGCGACGCGGTCGGAGATGACGAAGCAGTTCACCACCGCGATGTGGTGGATCCTCGCCGCCGTCCTGCTCGCCTACGTCGGCGTGACCGCCGGTGGGCTCGCCGCCACCTTCGGTGCGCTCGCGACGGGCGCGCTCGACACGAGCGCCACGAACACGCCCGCCCTTCCCGCGGACGTCGTCCCGCCGCTCGTGTACAGCCTGGCCACCTCGGTCGGGTACGTCTTCCCGCTGCTGATCGGCACCCTGCTGGTCACCAACGAGTTCCGCCACAAGACCCTCACCCCCACCTTCCTCGCCACGCCGCGGCGCGGCGTCGCGCTCGGCGGCAAGGTGATCGCGGGCGTGCTCATGGGGCTGCTGTACGCCGTGGTGGCCCTCCTGGCGGCCGTCGGCATCGGCGCGGGGGCGCTCGCGCTCGTCGGCGTCGACACCCGCCTCGGGGAGGGGGAGACCTGGGCGATGATCGCGCGGATGGTCGTGGCGTTCGTCCTCTGGGCGCTGATCGGGATCGGCGTGGGCACGCTGGTGCGCAACCAGGTCGCCGCCGTCGTCGGGGTGCTGGCGTTCACGCAGTTCGTCGAGCCGATCCTGCGGACGGTGGCGGGCTTCGTCGACGGCCTCTCGTCCGTCACGACCGCCCTGCCGGGAGCCGCCTCCGACGCGCTGGTCGGCGCGAGCATCTACACGAGCATCGGCGGCGCCGCCGGCTCGACGCTGACCTGGTGGGGCGGCGGACTGATCCTGCTGGCCTACGCCGTCGTCCTGCTCGGGCTCGGGTATCTCGTCAGCTGGCGGCGCGACGTCGCCTGAGCCGTCTCAGGCGCGGTCGGCGATCTCGGCGACGTCGACCGGGGCGTCGTCGCCGTCCAGGCGCAACGCCTGCACGAGGGCGAGGCCGTGGCGCGTGGTCAGCACGAGTCGCTCGAACTCGGCATCCGGCGCCAGGTCGACGACGACGGCGGGCCGGCGCCGGCGGACCACGACGAAGTCGCACCCGCTCGCCGAACGCCAGGTGCCCATGGCGACCGTCCCGCGCACGAGGGTGCCGGGGGCGGGCACGCCGCGCAGCCAGGTCCAGGCGTCGTCGGTCAGCTGCACCCTCAGGATGTGCGAACGGTCGACGCGGACGCTCTCCGATCGCCGTGACAGAGCGCGTTCGACGCCCGACAGCACGACCTCGAGCTGCGTCGCGTCCAGCAGCAGGGTCACCATGCCATCAGTCTGCCAGCGCCGCCATGTGCGGATGCTCACAGCACGGCAACGATCCGGTCTCGCCAGGCGATATCGTGAGGATTCGGCGGAGCAGACGCCCCGTCCGACCGCCAGCACGGAGCCCGCTATGCCACGATTCGACCTCGATCCCGACGCCCTCGAGACCTACCGCCCCGACGTGCGCGAGCCCGCGGACTTCGACGACTTCTGGTCGCGGACGCTCGCCGGCGCCCGGGCCGCGGGCGGCGAGGTGACGCTGGAGCCGGTCGAGACGGTGCTGACGACCATCGACGTGTTCGATGTGACCTTCCCCGGTTACGGAGGCGAGCCGGTCAAGGCCTGGCTGCGCGTTCCTCGCGGCGAGGCCGGGCCGCTGCCCACGGTCATCGAGTTCAACGGCTACGGCGGCGGCCGGGGGCTTCCGACGGAGCGGCTGGGCTGGGCCTCGTCCGGCTACGCGCACCTGTTCATGGACACCCGCGGCCAGGGCTCGACGTGGGGCTCCCCCGGTGCGACGCCCGATCCGCACGGCACGGGCCCGTCGACGAACGGGTTCATGACCCGCGGCATCGAGTCACCCGACGACTACTACTACCGTCGCGTCTTCACCGACGCCGTGCGCCTCATCGATGCCGCGCGCACGCTGACGATCGTCGACGCCGACCGCATCGCGGTGACGGGCGGAAGCCAGGGCGGCGGCATCACGCTCGCCGCCGCGGGCCTGAGCGACGGCCTCCTCGCCGTCATGCCCGACGTGCCCTTCCTCTGCCACTTCGAGCGCGCGATCGGCATGACCGACCGCGAGCCGTACCACGAGGTCGTGCGCTACCTCTCGGTGCACCGCGGCGCGAGCGCCGGCGTGTTCGAGACCCTCTCCTACTTCGACGGTGTCAACTTCGCGCGGCGCGTGAGCGCGCCGTCGCTGTTCTCGGTCGGGCTGCTCGATCCCGTCTGCCCGCCGTCGACCGTCTACGCGGCCTTCAACCACGTCGACCGCGACGACAAGCAGATGCGGGTCTACGACTTCAACGAGCACGAGGGCGGACAGGCGTTCCAGTGGGACGAGCAGGCGCTCTTCCTCGCGAGGCTCCTCGGCTGACGACCGGCATCCGGGCGCCTCACGCCCGCACGCTCAGAGGTGGAACTCGTCGTTGGCGTGCGGCAGGGGGAAGCTGGAAACGGCCGCGATGAGGCCGTCGACGGTCTGCTCGCGAGCGACGGCGCTGACGCCCAGCCCGACCTTGCGGGCATCCTTCGCGGTGCGCGGGCCGATCGCGGCGATGACCGTCGTGTCGGGGATCTCGGGGAACTGCAGCCGCACCTGCTCGGCCACCGAGCCGCTGCTGACGAGGATCGCGTTGATGCGGCCGTTCGCGACGTCGTGGGCGATGCGCTCTGTGACCGGCACGCCGACCGTGCGGTAGGCGACGACGCTGCGCACGTCGTGACCGGCCTCGGTGAGCCTGCGCGTCAAGACGGGCTTGGCGATCTCGCTGCGCAGGGTGAGGATGTGCCGCGGCTCGGGCTCGAGATCGATGAGCTGACCGGCCATCCCGGCGGCGGAGTTGTCATCGTCGGGCACCAGGTCGACGCGGTACCCGACCGCGCTGAGTGCGGCCGCCGTGGTCTCGCCGACCGCGGCCACGCGCGTGGTCGCCGGGATGACGGCGCGGTACGCGTACAGGACGTCGACCGTCGTCGCGCTCGTGAGGGTGACCCAGTCGAACGCGCCGGCGGCGAGGTCGGCGAGGGCCGTCTCGAGGGTGGCCTGGTCGGTCGACGGGGCGAAGTTGATGAGGGGGGCGATCACCGGCACGGCACCCTGGGAACGCAACGTCGCGGCCACGGAGTCGCCCCACGGTCCACCGCGGGGCACGAGCACTCGCCACCCCTTAAGGGGCTTGGCGGCGTGCGGGTCAGGGATCATGCTCGACTCTCGTGATGCTCAGTCGGGACACACGGTTTCGCGCGTCCGGCAACGACGGGGCGTGCACGCGCGAACGCCAAGGCTGCGCGGCTCGGGTCGTCGTTGCCGGCAGCTTGCGCACCATTGCCGCTGCCTGAGACACGAGCATACCCCGGGGCGCGGGACGCGCGGACACGGGTTGACAGCGCCTCGCCGACACGCAATATCGCGCGCGTGCGGGCGCCGCGCGGGGTCAGCGGGTGTAGGCGCGGACGATGCCCCATACCGTGAGCCCCACCAGCGCGGCGGCTCCCAGCACGGCGGCGGTCGCCGGAGCGGGCTTGCGGCGGGCGAACCGGCGGGCGTGGCCGACCGCGCGGTCGGCGGCGTTCGCGACCCGCTTCGGGACGTTCGCCTTCTCCTCGATCGCGGCGAGGGCGGCCTTGAGCTCGGCGCGGGCGCTCTCCACCGGGTCGGTGATCCCGAGGGCGACCGCGGTGCGCGGAATGGGCTGGTCAGAACTCATCGGCCACGTCCTTCACGATGCGCGCGTCGACCTTCACGGCGTCGACGGGGTTGGTCGAGCGGCTCAGATGCTTGAACCGCAGGAGTCCGAGCCAGGCGAACACGGCCGCTCCCACGAGGGCGATCACCACGACGATGAGGCTCGCGAGCCACGCGGGCATCCACGACGACAGCCCGATGATGGCGAACGCGGCCAGTGCCGGCAGCGACCAGAAGAGGAAGAAGAGCGCGACGATGAACCAGACGCCGCCCATGCCGGCATCCTTGCCCGCCTTCTTCGCCCAGTTCTTCGCCGAGTCGACCTCGGCGACGACGAGGTTGCGGACGAGCTCGGGGACCTCGCCGACGAGTGTCAGCAGGCTGTCGTCGGAGCGATCGCGGAACCCTCGGGATGCGGCCATCTCAGTCGCCCGCCACCTTCTTGGCCTCGCTCTTCGCGTCGGCGACGGCCTTGTCGGCTGCCTTCTTGACCTCGGCCGCCGTCTTCTCCGCCCCGCGGGCGACGTCGTCGGCCGACGCGCGCCCCGCCTTCAGCGCGGAATCGAGCTTCTGTCCGGGGGTCGAGCCCTTGCCGGCCGCGCGGGTGACCTTGACGGCCCCGTCCCACAACGCGCTCGGCAAGGCGAGCGCGGCGCTCTTTCCGAGCTCCTTCGCCTTGACGACCTGCTTCTGCACCGGCGGGGTGTTCCAGAGCTTGAGAGACGCCGCCTTGATCTGCTCGTAGCGCTCACGCCCGGCGCGGGAGCCGAGCACGTAGCCTGCGGCGAGTCCCACGACGATCCCGATCTTGCCCCTCATGGCGTCTCCTCGTGTTCGAGCCCGTGGTGCTTCGTTCCTCCAGGGTAGCCCCATATTCCGATTCCGGCATCCGATCGGTGCGGGGCTGTCCCGCGGGGGCGCGCTGTGCTAGGGCCGGCCCCACAGAACATCGTGGCGGACGCGCTCGACCTCGTCGATCGTGTCGGCGACGACGCTCGAGATGCCGCCTCCGGCCAGGTCCTCCCCGACCGCGACGATGCGCCCGAGCGGCGCGATGCGGGCGCGTTGGGCGGCCGCACGCTCGGCGTGACCGAGAGTCGACGACGGCGGTGCGAGGAACGCGGTGCGCTGCGCACTCGCCCGGATCGCGCCGATGCCCGGCCACAGCCGCGTGAGGTCGCGCGCCGCGAGAGCCAAGGGGTCATCGCCGCCCTGGTCGGGATCGACGGTGACGCGGAAGACGCGCCGCGTGGGGCCGGACGCGGCACGCACGCTCGACCAGGCGGCGCCGGCGTCGATGACGGATGCCGCGGCCATCGCGCCCGGCACCGGGTACACGGTCGCCGGGCCGGCGGCGCTGGTGCCGGCATCCATCACGAGGGTGACGACCTCGCGGGCGGGGCGGGCG